>CAJWKQ010000101.1 GCA_913041895.1 uncultured Verrucomicrobiales bacterium | reverse complement strand
ACACGGGAATACAAAATAACCAGAGAGCATTTGGTATTTTTAATTCTGAAACAGGTTGGAACCAGATAGTGCTGGATAAGCTAACTGGAGTGAAGCCAACGGTGTCACCGAAAATATCGCAGGTCATCAATGGTGAATTCTTCAGGCCGGATCACGCATGGCGACTGACCTCAACAAAGATCTCACGAGAATATATCTATGGGAAGGGAGCTTTTAGTGGGATCAGCATGCTAAAGCTGAATGTGCCCGCTAACGCGGAAGGTCAATTATACCTGCAAACCTATCAAAATAAGCGTGGATACAAAGGGGCTCCTGACAGAACCTTACTCCACTTAATCAAAGGCCAAACTTACAAAATTAGTTTTATCGCAGCGAGCGAAGATGGAAAAGGCCGCATCAAGATCATGTTAAAGGATGTTAAAAATATGCGGCCCATCTATGACAGTGCTAAAACCGATGGCGGGTGGATAACGATTGGTAGAGAACCTCGTGCCTATACAATGCTCTATACTCACCACGCTGAAACTATAATGGATGTTCGTCTTGAGTTTGATATCGGTTCCAAGCAGCAAATTCTCTATCTTGATAAAGTGGATTTCATCAGGAACTAATCTAAATTCAGATTACAATGGCATCCACGTTAAGATAATTTTAAACCAACTCTCCAACCACATAACCTGCTGCGGCAAATCCGAAGGCTCCGGTGACTTGTGTGACAGCACCCAGGCCTCCATCACAATCCAGTTTTACGGAGCCCTCCTCCATAGATTTTACTTCACACACGGTGCCATCAGCCTGTGGGTACATCACGGGCTCCTGAGAAAATACACAGGCCAAATTCCATTTCTTGGTGCCGCGCGGAAATCCGTGTTTCTGGCGCAGTTGCTTACGCACCTTGAAAAGCAACTTATCGTATTTAGCTCGTGTTAGATCGGTGATTCGTACGGCGGTGCCATCACGTCTGCCTCCTGCTGCGCCGCAGGTGATGACGGGAATTTTCCGTTTCCTACATTCGTTAAGAAGTAGGCATTTACTACTCAGTCCATCAATTGCATCGACCAGATAACTAAAGTCGTCTTTCAAAATAGATTCGGCGGTTTGCTCAGTAAAAAATTTCTGATGGAGAATGACTTTGCAATCCGGATTGATTTTGGAGATGCGTGCTGACAGTTCATCAACTTTGGCTTTTCCGATCGCTCCTTCCAACGCATGAATCTGGCGGTTTGTATTGGTGACACACACTTCATCCAGATCAACCAGTGTGAGATTGCCTACGCCTGAACGGGCCAAGGCTTCAGCGGTCCATGAACCGACTCCACCCACGCCTATCACTGCCACGTGGGCTGAGCGCAGTTTGGCCAAACCTGTTGTCCCATAAAGCCGGCCAATCCCGCCAAAACGTTCGTTATAATCGTCCATTAACGGCCCAGCTGTTTTTTGGCCGCTTCTTGAAAGCCCTTGCGTACAGGTGAGTTGTCTCCATTACGAAAACCTGCGCGTTGGATCATCATTACCAAAATGATTCCCCGCTTGGGATCGGCCCAACTTTGGGTGGCATAAGCTCCTCCATGGCCGTAGGTGCCGGCCGATAAGCTTTCAGTCACTCCCATAGGTTCCTTAACCACCTGAAAACCCAGACCCCAACTCATGCCGTCCACAAAACCGGTCTTGATGTCTCCGGTTTGGGTTTGAGTCATGAGTGCAGCGGTTTCTTTCTTCAAAACCCGTTTGCCGTTGAACGTTCCGCCATTAAGCATCATCTGATAAAATCGGGTCACATCACCCGCAGTAGAATAGAGGCCGCCGGCGGGGTAAGGGGTGCGCTTGCGGTTACTAATGCCGCCGGCCAAAAAGCGCACTTCTACTTGTTGCAGTTCACCCTTCTGGTCAGGACGATAGCTTTTTGCAATTCGCCTAGCTTGTTCTTTTGAGGGCCAGAAGGTGGTGTCCTTCATATCGCAAGGGTCCAAAACATGCTTCTGCAAGAAATCTGCAAAGGGAATTTTGCTAACCACTTCCACAATGCGACCTAATGTATTGATGCCGGCATTGCTGTATGACCATTTGCTACCCGGCTCAAAATTTAGCGGTGTTTTGGAATAACTCATCACTAGTTCGCCCAATGTACTTTCGTGCCGTGGTGAATTGATATTAGCAACACCAGCCGTGTGGGTCAGTAGATCAAAAATAGTAATAGGCCGCGCTGGGCGTTTGAGAATCAATTTGTCTCCATCACGCTCATCAACCATCCATTGGTTTTTGAATTCGGGTAGATGTTTCTCCACTGGATCTTTAATTGATAGTTTGCCTTCCTCCTGTAATTGAAGCACGCAGACTGCAGCCATGGGCTTGGTCATACTGGCGATCCAAAAGAGATGATCTGCCCGCATGGCTTCCTTGGTTTTCAGGTCGGCATATCCCACCATTTCCAGGTTGAGTATTTTATCCTTGGTGGCGATAGCCGTGACGCTGCCGGAAATGACTCTGTCATTGACGAAAGCCTGCATGCGCTGCTCAACAGGTGAAAGAGGTTTGGCTGCCAGCCCGCTGAAGGCAGTAATTAGAGCTAACGAGAGAGTTAGTTGAATCTGTTTCATAAGTTTAAACTAGCTGGTTTCGCGGTGAGTTTTGTGTACAGCAGCCTGTGCGGTACATTTGATTAATATTTCATCAATGCAAACGTGAGGAGGACGAGTGGCCATCCAGATCATAGCCTCAGCAATGTCTTGGGCTACCAATGGATGTAGGCCTTCATACACCTTATCAGACTTTTCTTGATTCCCTTTAAAACGGACCATGGAAAATTCTGTTTCGGCCAATCCAGGATCCAACGTGCCCACACGTATGCCGGTTCCGTTTAGTTCCAACCGAAGTGATTGGGTGATCTGTTTTTCGGCGGCTTTTACTCCGCAATAAACTGAGCCGCCCTCGTAGGCAACGCGGCCGGCGATGGATCCAATGTTGATGATCGTACTACCTGAGTTTTCCATCATCAGTGGAAGGCACTCGCGGGTTACACGCATCAGGCCGAGAAAGTTGGATTCAATCATCGCTTCCCAGTCTTCATCTTTACCTTCAGCCACCGTATCAATGCCATGGGCACCACCGGCGTTGTTTACCAGAACATCCAGTCTGGGGGTGAGCCCCTTAAGCCACTCAACAAACGTCTTTACGTTGTCGGTGCAGGCAACATCCAGTTCATGAAAATGGGTTGAGGCGGCGCCAGCCTTTGAACATTCTGCAGCTACTGCCTCCAGTCGTTCCACTCTTCGGGCACCAATAACCACGTGCGCTCCTTCCCGGGCAAAATGGAGTGCTCCTTCTGCACCAAAACCGGCTGAGGCACCCGTGATGAAAACCCATTTATCCCTGAGAGAAGTATTCATGCGTGCCCTTCTTTTACCTTTTGGGCTGGCCAAGGCAAATTCCTTTTCAATCAGTGAGAGTCATTTACACTTATTTGCATGCAACGCTTATGTTTCTTCCTCTTAAGCTTTTCGTTTTTGACCGGTCTTTTGGGTGCTCAGAATAAACCCATTGCCACCTATTCTATCGTGGCATTCGATCCAGCGACGGGAGATTTGGGGATTGCGGTGCAGAGTAAATTTTTTGGAGTGGGGTCGGTAGTGCCTTGGGCCAAGGCCGGGGTGGGCGCAGTGGCGACCCAATCCTACGCCAATACCACCTACGGGCCCAATGGGCTAAAATTAATGGCCGAAGGTAAAACTCCGGAGGAGACCATGAAGATCCTAACTGACGGCGATCCCGGGCGTGAACATCGACAGGTCGGGATGGTGGATGCCAAGGGGCGCGCAGCCAGCTTTACGGGCAAAGGTTGCAACGCGTGGGCTGGTCACAAGGTGGGTAAATATTACGCTGCTCAAGGAAATATTTTGAAAGGGGAAGCAGTGGTTAAGGATATGGCCAGTGCTTTTGAGAAAGCTCGCAAGCAACCTAACAGTCAACTTGCCGATTGGTTGGTTGCAGCAGTGACCGCAGCCGAGGCTGCGGGGGGTGATAAACGCGGTCGGCAATCCGCTGCGTTAGTGGTGGTTAGAGATAAGGGAGGATATGCTGGTCTTAATGACCGCTTTATTGATCTTCGAGTGGAAGATCACAAGACACCCATTAAGGAGTTGGCGAGATTACTTGAGCTTCATAAACAGTTTTACCCGCGTAGCCATCGTAACAAGCCTTCGAGAAAAAAATGAGACGCATACTCTTTTTAGTGTTGGTTGCGTTCTGGTCTGCTTCAATTTCGTCGGCCAAGCCAAACGTACTGTTTATTGCAATTGATGACTTGAATGACTGGATTGGTTGTCTGGGTGGTCATCCGCAGGCGCTTACTCCCAATCTGGATCGGTTGGCAGCTTCAGGCGTGCTCTTTACCAATGCACACTGTCCGGCTCCGGCATGTAACCCTTCACGTTCTGCGATCTTTACAGGCATCTCTCCACATAGCTCAGGTCTTTATCGCAATGGACAAAGCATGCGTCAGGTGCTGCCCGAAGCAGAGCTATTGCCAAAAACTTTCTCCCGGGCGGGCTATTGGTCCGGTGGGTCTGGCAAGATGCTGCATTACTTTATTGATGCGCGTTCGTGGGATGAATATTTCCCGGACAAAAAAACTGAGAACCCTTTTCCGCGGACATTATATCCAAAGAAACGACCGGTGAGTCTGCCGCGGGGTGGGCCTTGGCAGTACATTGAGACTGATTGGGGGCCTTTGGATGCTACTGATGAGGAGTTTGGCGGAGACTATCTTGTATCCAAATGGGTTGGTGCGCAGCTCCAAAAGAAACATGACAAACCTTTCTTTCTCGCCTGCGGAATTTATCGCCCACACGAACCCTGGTTTGTTCCAAAAAAATACTTCGATGCTTTTCCAATTGATAATATCCAGCTGCCTCCCGGATACCGGGAGGATGATCTGGAAGACTTGCCTGACCAAGGCAAACGAAGGGGGCCGAACCGTTACTTCGCCCACATCCGTGCTCATAAACAATGGAAGCATGCGGTGCAGGGATATCTGGCCTCGATCTATTTTGCCGACACCATGCTGGGCCATGTTTTGGATGCTCTTGAAAAAGGACCCAATGCCAAGGATACCATTGTTGTGCTGTGGTCTGATCACGGCTGGCATCTTGGGGAGAAACAACATTGGCAGAAGTTTACCGCGTGGCGTGTTTGCACCCGTGTGCCTTTAATTGTACGTGTGCCCAAAGGAACCCGTGGACTTCCTCAAGGCACAAAACCGGGCACTTGTTCAAAAGCGGTTAGCTTACTCAGTCTGGCTCCAACACTTTTGGAGTTGGCAGGGCTTCCATCCAGTAAAGTTCACGATGGTCCAAGTATTTTGCCTTTGTTAGCCAATCCAAATAAGGACTGGCCCCATGCGGCTATTACTCACTTGGAGTCTCCAGGTAGTTTTGGTTTGAGTAAGGGGAACTGGCGCTACATCCGTTATACCGAAGGTGGAGAAGAACTTTATGATGTTAAGACTGATCGATACGAATGGCGTAATTTGGCAGGTCAAAAAAAATATCTGGAAACTTTGGAACGCCTTCGCGCACTAGCTCCGAAGAAATTTGCCAAGCTGGTGAAGCCGAAAGTGGACACGTTGCCCCCACTGAAATGGAAACCTTTGGCCGGGGATGCAAAGGCGCCACCATCAAAACCTGATGGTAATCCCTTTGATGTGGTGTTCATCAACCAGAGTAAGAGCAAGGTGGAATTATTTTGGATGGACCGCACTGGCGGCCCCAAGCCTTATGCACTGATTGATTCCGGGGCACAATATGCACAACAAACCCGTCCGGGCGCTGTTTGGATGATCACCGAAGCTGAAGGAGCGAAAGCGGGTACCAGCCTTGGCTATTTTAAAGTCGGTGACCGGGCTGCTCGTGCCGTGGTCCCAAAGTAGAGGTAGCCAATGCCAATACAGCCTCTTATAATTCAAATACTACATGACGCTTAAACGTATATTCCTGACATTCCTTATTACCTGCTGGAGCGCCTCGTTGGAGGCAGCCAAGCCCAATGTACTCTTTATCGCCATTGATGATTTAAACGACTGGATCGGAGCCCTCGGTGGTCATCCGCAAGCGCACACGCCAAACCTGGACCAGTTGGCCAAGCGTGGGGTGCTCTTTACCCACGCCTACTGTACGGCTCCTTCTTGCAATCCTTCCCGTGTCTCGCTCATGACCGGCATTCTCCCTTCCACCAGCGGCGTCTATCACAATTCGCAGCCGTGGCGGCCGGCGATGCCCAAGGCAGTGACCTTACCGCAACATTTTACCCAGCACGGTTATTGGTCGGCCGGTTCAGGAAAGATCTATCATGGGCGTTTTCCTGATCCCGCCTCTTGGCAGACTTATTTTCCCGACCAGAAAAAGAATAAGCCCAACGACCCACTTCCGGCCAAGCGCCCGGTTAATGGCATTCCAAAAACGGCGCATTTTGATTGGGGGCCGGTAGCCCAGCCGCCCAAGGCAATGGGTGATTACCAGGTGGCCGACTGGATTATTGGCCAGTTGAAACGTGAACACGATAAACCCTTCTTTCTGGCTTGTGGTATCTATCGGCCGCATCTGCCGTGGTACGTGCCCCAGAAATATTTCGATCTCTTTAATGAAAACGAAATCAAACTGCCACCCACCATCAAGGATGACCTTAAGGACGTGCCTGCTTCCGGTTTAAAAATGGCCAAGCCACAGGGTGACCACGCCAAGGTGCGCAAACATAACCAGTGGAAAAAGGCCGTGCACGGTTACCTGGCTTCCATTGCCTTCGCCGATGAACAGGTTGGGCGCGTGCTTAACGCATTGGAGAAAAGCCCGCATGCATCCAACACCATCATTGTGCTCTGGACTGATCACGGCTGGCACCTGGGAGAGAAGGAGCACTGGCGAAAATTTACCCTTTGGGAACGAGCTGGGCGCACACCGGTCATGTTCGTGGTGCCCAAGGGAATTTCCAAGGTACTGGCTCAAGGTACGAAAGCCGACACACGCGTGGATAGACCTGTGGGACTCATCGATATTTATCCCACCCTTGTCGACCTTTGCGGTCTGGGTGAAAACAAGGCACTGGAGGGTCAAAGTCTGGTGCGGTTACTGGCTGATTCCAAGGCAAAGTGGGATCGGCCTGCGCTCACCACACATGGGCGCAAAAACCACGCTTTACGGACTCCCCGGTGGCGCTATATCCGGTACGGGGATGGAACTGAGGAACTCTACGATCACCAGACCGATCCCAATGAATGGACCAATCTCGCCGGCCAACCCCAACACGCTGGGTTAAAGAAAGAGCTGGCCAAATGGTTTCCCAGAAAGAACGCGCCGGGAGCCGCTGCTAAAAAGAAATAGATTTTTGACTGTTTTAACCCAGTTTCCACTGGGCTTGGCGTAACACAGCCAGAGTGCTGCCGGCCATTTTTTCATACCACACCGTTGCCAGTGAACCGTCATCCAGTTGGACCGTCGTTGGATAACCAAGATCGTGTCCTATCCCATCTCCAGAAATGATAACGGGTTCACTCCAGCTCTTGCCGTGGTCATCACTCACGCGTGCTTGATTGCCATAGGGTTTACGGCGATGACCGTAGCTCATCAGGAGGCGACCATCATTGAGGCGTAACAGGTGTGAAGGCAAGCCCCACACGCCGATTGAGTGGGGTTCGCTCCATGTTTTGCCGCCATCTTTTGATTCAGTCTGAAGAGTCTCGCGATTGTTTTTCGGGTTATGGTTTCTGATGTGCACGATTAGGTTGCCGTTTGTTGTCTCCACCGCGTGCAGTTCGTGGTAATCCTTGGGGTCATCACCCTTGCGCGTGGGGATTTGCGCAAGGCGTTTCCATGACTGGCCGTCATCGTTGGATTCACACACGCCAATCCAGGTTTTTTCGCGCCATAGGTTTTTGCCGGCGTACAGGATGCGTCCATCCTTCAGGTTTACTGGTCCGTGCGGGCTGTTTACCAAAGAGTCATAGCGTGGGCTCCAGGTTACGCCGCCATCAGTGCTACGGATCATCCACGTGCCCAGTTCCTTTTTTCGGGCAGTTGCGGGTACCCGGTTGTGTGCGGCTAGCCACTGGTTGCGACGTTGCTCAGGCCAATTTTTATGCGACCCTTTTTTGAGATAAAACTCATCATACGCATTGGAGGTAAAGGTGGTGGTTAGTAAAGTCCCCTTGGCGGTTTCGAGAATACCAGCATCGCGATCATCAATGGGGCTATCTAATAATACACGCGGGAAACTCCATGTTTGTCCGTTGTCTTGGGAACGCATGAGTTCCACCTGCCCAAAGGGGCAGACGTGACTTTCGCGGCCACCTGAACAGACCAGAAGTAACTCCCCATTTTGGCGGCGGGTTAGAGTAGGCCAGCCGTGGTAATGGTTGGGGCGCAGGCTAATGACGCGGGTAGAAGTAATTTTAATTTTGGGTGGTGCGCCTAGTGAGAGAAAAGGGGCGGCTATACCGGCTGAGGCACAGGAGGCAATCATCTGGCGACGGGAAAGCGTGGTCATGGGTCTAAGTCTGGCGAAATCTCTCTTAAGTACAAGCCTGCAGCAATTCGGCTTTGACCGATCATGGCGCTGACGTACGCTCCGCGCATGAAGCACTTCCTCTTGATATTTGCCGTGGTCTTGCTCCTTGCACCTGTCTTGAAGGCCGCGCCGGCTGACCCGCAACAATTGGCAGCCAAGGAGATCGGTAACCCTCTTGGGTTGGCCCTTCATGAGCATGCCTTTTCGTGGAAAGCGGCTGGTCAGGTTGGTTATCAGGTTCTTGTGGCCAGTGATTCACAAAAGCTCGGTGCTGATGTCGGTAATCTTTGGAATAGCGGCAAGCGTCGTTCAGTAAGGCAATCAAATATCCTCTGCCGCAGTTTAGCTCTGCAACCGGGACAGGAAGTTTGGTGGAAGGTTCGTGTGTGGGATAAGGAGGGTGATTTAAGTGAATGGAGTAAACCGTCCAGTTTTAATGTGCCCAATAGCAAGGTTAAGGTGGGCAGCGTAGCTCGGCCAACGACAGTAAAGGGTAAGCCACGTTATGTTAAAGGTAGGATTGGTCAGGCGATTAATCTGGGCGGAGCGGTTATCACAGCTGAGGATTACGACGCTTTGCGTTCGACCAAGGGCACCGCAATTGCCGCATGGATTAAGCCCGAGAAGATCACTAACAGTTGGCAATGTATTTACCGCAAAGAAGATGGTGCGCGCAGACTATTGGCTATTGGTCAGGACGGTGCCCATTGGGGTGTTTGGTGCGGCTTTGTGATTAATGGTCGCTACGTTGAGTATGGAGCTCCTTTTGATCGCAAGATTTTGGGTGATGGTCAGTGGCATCATATCGCTGTCTCTTTTGACGGAAAGGCAGTGACTCTTTATGTGGATGGCAAACCGATCGGGAATAAGCCCATTAGTGGGTCTCTAAGTAGCGGCAATAACACCCCGGCTTTCGTAGGATCCTACCAGGGAACTGGTGAGCATTTTCAAGGAGCAATCGATGACCTTCGTGTCTACAGCCGGGGACTCGTTCAAGGAGAGATTGCCAAGTTGGCTTCGGCTGATCCCAAGGCGGTGACTGAAGGCCTCGCTGCGCATTGGTCCTTTGATGGAGAGGTTGCCAACGCCGCTACTTATACCCCCGAAGCCAAGGGCCACCGTGTGGTGCTGCTTGGAGGGAGCTTGATCCATGGCATGGAGGACTACGGTTTCTTTGAGGCAGCCGTCACAGCCCGTTGGCCGCACCATGATCTGACCTTTCGCAACGTAGGCTGGCCGGCTGACGATGTCTTTGGCACTGCCCGTGGCGAGTTTGGCTCTGCTCGGAATACGCGCTCATGGAAACCACCCGGAGCAGAGGCGGGATTTGGCTTCACCAAAATGATGAAACATATCGCTGAAGCAAACCCCGCTACTTTGATCGTAGGCTACGGTGCCGAAGCTGCCTATGCCGACACCGAGGCGAAGATGAACGACTTCAAAGCCGGCTACGAAAAGTTGATTACACAACTCGAGTCGAAGGGGGCCCGATTAATTCTGCTTACGCCAATTCCCCAAAAGAAATGGCCCCGGACGCTTTCTGATCCTACTCCTAGGAATAGGCGACTTGCTCAAGCAGCTGAATTCATTCTTAAACTGGCTTCCAAGCGTAAACATCTTGGGATAGATCTCTTTACCAATGATGCCGAACAACAGGAGGAGCTCGAATATCAAGACGCTCTGCGCCTTTCGCCAAAGGGTTATAAGCAACTCTCCGTTCGTTTGGCTCACCGACTTGGGGTTGCCGAACCATTGAGCTTTCAAGTCGGTGGCGAAGAAGACCAATTGAATATTGAGGCGGAAGTTTTAGCGATTGGATCTCCGGTAAGAACCAAGGAGGGACTGAGATTTGACCTTGTTCTCGATCGCTTGCCTGCGACGGGTTCTCCTTTTCTTGCATCGGGTGAAGTCAAGGGAGCCGAGTTATGGCATGATGGGCAAAAGCTCGCTTCACTAGGTCAAAAAAATGAATCCTTGAAGTTTGGCCCGGACTTTCATCAGGCCGAACGTCTGCGCCGATTGATCGTGGAAAAGAACGCGCTTTACCGCCATAAACTTCGCCCCATCAATGAGGCTTACATTTTTCTCTTCCGCCGTCATGAGATGGGTCACTTGGCCAAGGAAATGAAAGACTTTGATGAATTGGTCGCGAGTAAGGAGGAAA
>CAJWKQ010000100.1 GCA_913041895.1 uncultured Verrucomicrobiales bacterium | reverse complement strand
GCCCTCGTTGAAGATGACGTAATGTGAGTAGTTTGTCCCTGTACTCCCACCCACGTTTCCCTTGAGAGGCACTTCCTGACTATTACGAATGATGTAAGGCGGATAATAGCTGTGGGCATGCACCTGATCGTAATAGCCCAAGAATACGTCAAAACCGTGTTTCTCTGGAACTCCTGTGGAACCGCGCCCACCACAACCCCATTTACCAAAACCACCGGTCGCATAACCTGCTTCCTTAAGCATACTAGCAATGGTTTCCTCTTCAGCACGAAGAGGCGTGCCTCCTCCATTAACCCGCACTGAAGTGTGCCCGCTATGCTTTCCGGTCATGAGCACGCACCGGGTGGGCGCACAGACAGAGGAACCAGCCAGAGCTTGGGTAAACCATACCCCTTCGGCAGCTAGCCGGTCGATACGGGGAGTTTTAATGGTTTTACTCCCCATAAAGGAGGTTTCGTAATAGCCCAATTCATCACACATTATATACACAATATTGGGTTTCTTAGCGGCTATAGAGCTGAACTCAATGAGGAAAACAAACAACACCAGTAAACGGGAAATACGCATGACCCAAAATTCTCATGAACCAGCACGCAAGACAAGGACTAGCGTTTTTCTCTTTGATTATTGACCATTGGTCATTGAATCTTACTCTTTATCTCATGACCACTCTCCGTGTCCTCCTTTTGCTTTGGCTTGCCCTGCCTCTTTCGGCTGCTTCATGGAAGGCTGGCACCGCCAAGGCCGACATTACCCCTCAAAAATCCATCTGGATGGCTGGTTACGGAGGACGCACCGAACCCAGCGATGGCGTCCTTCACCCCCTATGGGCCAAGGCATTGGCTCTGGAAGATGAAACCGGCAAACTTGCGGTCATTATTTCCACTGATACCATTGGGTTATCTGCCAGCATCTATAACAGCCTTAAACTGAAACTAGCCAAGGAATATAAGCTCACAGCTGATCAGGTGATGTTTAATGCCTCACACACTCACACCGGACCGGTCATGCGTGAAGGCTTGTATGACATATACCCCCTAACTCCTGAACGCATTGCCCGAATTGAGGAATATTCCAAGCGCTTTGAATCTGAAATTGTTAACATCACCGGCCAAGCCCTCAAAAATATGGAGCCGGCCACATTAAAACACGGTGTAGGGATCACACGCTTTGGAGTCAATCGGCGTGAAAACAAACCTTACAGTGATGTGCCCAAACTCATTGCCGCTAATACCCTCAAAGGCCCGGTGGATCATGATGTGCCTGTACTGGCTGTCTATAAGGGACTCGACCTTAAGGCCGTTGTCTTTGGTTATGCCTGCCACAGCACCACTTTAAGTTTTCAAAAGTTCTCGGGCGATTACGCGGGCTTCACTCAGCTTGCACTCGAAAAAAGTCATCCCGGCGCATTGGCCCTGTTTAGTCCCGGATGCGGTGCAGATATAAACCCCTTGCCTAGAAGAGAAGTTTATCAGGCTGAACGTTACGGAAATATGTTAGCTGCTGCAGTCGAGGAAGTTCTTTTGCAAAAGATGAATACCTTAAAGCCAAAGCTCGCTACCCATATCAAGACTATCGATCTGGAATTCGGCGCCCTACCCTCTGATGAATCACTGGCTTCATCAGCCAAGAACCCGAACAGCTACCGTGGCCGCTGGGCCAAGCGCATGATGGAGCTTAAGACCGCCGGCAACCTCCCCAAGACCTACCCCTACCCGATCCAATGCTGGCGCGTTGGAGATTTACTTTGGCTTTCTATGGGAGGTGAAGTGGTCGTGGATTATTCCATTCAATTTAAAAAGGAATTTGGACCCCGCACTTGGGTCACCAGTTATGCCAATGATGTGATGGCCTATATCCCCACTTTTCGAGTTTTGCTAGAAGGCGGCTATGAAGGCCAAAGCTCCATGGCCGTTTACGGTCTACCAGCAGACCGGTGGAAAGAAAATGTGGAAGAGCTGGTAAATAAGGGCATCAAACAACTCGTCTCAGAGACCAAGTGAGCAAACCAGCGCACTGGAAGAAACCTGTGCTAGTTGCCAGCACAATTCTGGTCTTTGCCATAGTTGGATTTGGACTGTGGCTCCCATCCAATGGGCTAGATGCTGCCCGAAAATTCATCCCATGGAAATTTGCTGAGGTAGCCCACATCAGCCCACAAGAACTAAACACGTGGCTGAAAGACTCTAATCGCACCGCCCCTCACCTTTGGGATATCCGCCGCAAAGATGAATTTGATGTAAGTCACCTTCCTAATGCGTTGCATATCTCTCCAGAAACTTCTGATAATAAGCTTAAGAAAATACTAAAGAATCTTGAGCAGCCCATCGTGGTCTACTGTGCGGTGGGTTACAGGAGTGCAATCATGGCCGAAAGACTCAAAGCCTTGGAACACACCAATGTATTCAACCTCGAAGGTGCCATATTCTTTTGGGCTACCGAAGGTTACCCCCTTGAGGGCTCCAATAAAGTTCATCCATTCAACTCCATGGGTAGCCTTATGTTACGAGATGATTTGGAGGCTGATTAAAGAATCCACCACCAGGTCAGCGCTGGACCTAACACCAATGCTGGCAAATAATTAGCTAAGGGCACTTTGTCTATCTCTAGAATAACCAGCACAATAGTGAGCACCAACAAGCCTCCCACCAGATTGAAATTAGCAAGAAGCATCGGCTCATTCTTCATGAATTCCAAATGTGATGCCAATAGTGTCACTGTTCCCTGATATGCCAGTAACGGCACCGCTGAAAGCATCACCCCAATCCCAAAACGCGGAGCGAAACACATAGTGGCGATGCCATCCATTATGGATTTCACAATTAGAATAGTCGGCACATTCCCCAAGCCATCCTCTACACAACCTAAAATTGACATTGGCCCCACTGTAAAGAGCACCGTGCAGGTAACAAACCCATCACTAAACTTATTATCATCATCCTCATCGGATTTAGTGAGTCTCCGCTTGGCTTCCTGTCCTAGTTTATCCAACCGCTCCTGCAATTTAAGCCAAGTTCCGAAAAGATTACCAAAGGAGACGGCCAGTAAAGTGATCAGGCCTAATAAAATAAAATTCCAAATCCCATTTGCCTCTTTCCAACCGCCATAAAGCCCATTGGCAATCATGTAACCGCCAGCCAACACGGTAAGCCCTGCTAAATATTTACGGACACGACGCTGGGTTTCATCGGGTAATTGTCGACTCAGAATCAGACCAATCGTGCCTCCCGCAAGGATACATAAAACGTTAAAGAAGGTGCCAAGCGGCAACCACTCGATTTTAAACCATTCGATCATGCACGCAATTGATCTGCGACTACCTCTCCCAGAACTG
Organism: uncultured Verrucomicrobiales bacterium; assembly: GCA_913041895.1. GTDB lineage: Bacteria > Verrucomicrobiota > Verrucomicrobiia > Limisphaerales > UBA1100 > UBA1100. The sequence goes on along the minus strand of CAJWKQ010000100.1, from coordinate 7,393 downwards.
TCGGCTCACGTAGCTCACCGGCATGTTCAGTGCGCTGGATAGAATCACTTAGAAAAGAAACTGCACGCATCCGCAATTTACCATCCTCCACTACAGCATAAGCTCCAACCGGCGACTGGCAACCACCCCCCATTGACTTTAGAAAAGATCTTTCAGCCATGACGCAAGTCATTGTATTAAAATGATTCAAACGCTCGACGATCTTCTCAACACGACCATCATCCTCTCGGATCTCTAAACCAATCGCTCCCTGCCCTACACAGGGAAGCATGATATCTGTATTCAGCGCTAAAGCACGAATCCGGTCAGGAACCGCATCCCCCTCCAGAAAACCATCGTCGGATATGGTAAAATTCAAGCGATTGAGCCCCGCCGCCGCGAGAATGGTCCCGTCTAAATCATCATTTTCAGCCAACTTTTCCAAACGTGTTGGAACATTACCACGAATTTCATCGAAACGAAGATCTGGTCTGACTGCACGCATTTGTGCCTCGCGTCGAGTGCTGCTCGTGCCAATCAACCCCCCCTCTCTCACCTGCGGAAGCCCACCGGAAAATCCCGCATCATTTTTATAGATTAAAACATCACGCACATCTTCCCGTTTAGGAGTTGCCCCCAATTTAAGCCCCGCTGGCAGCTCAGTGGGAAGGTCTTTAAGGCTATGCACTGCCAAATCCGCTTTTTGTTTTACTAGGGCCACTTCCAGCTCTTTCGTAAACAATCCTTTAGGAATAGAGCCGCCCGCCTTTGCCAAAGATGCAGTTTGCAGCTTGTCGCCGGTGGTTTTAATTATCTTCACCTCAAAGGCCAACCGAGGAAATGCTTCACGGCAAGCGTCAAAAATAAGGTTTGCCTGAGTTAATGCTAATGCACTACCTCGGGTTGCAATGATAATAGGCTTTTCAGGCATCAATTAACAACAGGCTCAGCGCCTGTGGCAGGAGTTTCAGGACCTTTACGATCACTTTGTGAATAAGATTGTGAATCGAAAAGTTCACGAACCTTTTCCTTTACAATGGATTCGCATTTTACGATCTCCTCCTTGCGAAGCCGCAGGTAATCATCAGCAATGGACTGGAGGTCATCGATATTATATAGGTAAACGTCCTCCATGAAATTAACCTCAGGCTCTATATCGCGAGGCACAGCAATATCCACCAGCAGTAAGGGATGATGCTGACGTGAACCCTGTAATGGCTCCAGCTTCTTTCGGTCAATTACATAATCCGGGGCACTGGTACTACTAATAATGATATCCACCGAATCAAACACAGACTGCCAGTGATCAAAATCTACAGCCTCACCCCCGAGCTCCTTGGCCATTGTCTCGGCACGCTCAAAAGATCGGTTGGATACAATAAGGCTTTTGGCTCCGCGACTTAAAAGTGCACGAGCAGTCTTTTCACCGGTTTCACCAGCACCAATTACCATTACCGTGCGGTCTTGCAGTTGATCAAATATTTTACTAGCCAATTCCACTGCAACATTGGCGACTGAAACACTCCCGCGCTGGATGTTGGTTTCAGTGCGGATTTGCTTGGCTACATTGAATCCCTTTTGGAACGCCTTATTTAGGGAACTACCGGTAGTTTTGTTTTCTAATGCAATCTGATAGGCGTCTTTGAGTTGACCTAAAATTTCGGTCTCACCCAACACCATGGAATCCAAACCACTGGCCACCTCAAATAAATGCACCATACTTGCCTCACCAGTATGCTCATAAAATATATCATCCCCATCTGCTTCCTCTTTGGTCACAAGAAATGTCCGCAATTCGTTGAGCATATGTTGTGGAAGATCGTTGCCGGCCGCATATATTTCCACTCGGTTGCAAGTAGAGAGTATTACAGCCTCATCAACACTGGTTTCCTTGAGCAGCCTACCCAGCAGCTCAGGCAATTCGCTCTCTACCAATGCATATCGTTCCCGCACCGTAATGGGTGCAGTCCGATGATTAAGACCAAGGCAAACAATAGGCATTTAGCTGGCAGGTGTTTGATGGAGTGGCGACAGCAGGTATACACCCCAGAAGGTTAACATCACAAAGAGGAAACTGCCCAGAGCACCCCACGCAAATCGTTTGCCACTTTGGGCATGACGCTTATGAAGCACCAACAGAATCAGGTAGAAGAACCAAATACCCAAAGTCCAAAGCATTTCTGGATCCGGCTTAAACCACACCTTATTGGTGGCGTGTAAATAGGCACTGCTCGTCATCAGCCCTGCTGTAAGCAGAACAAAAGACACCCACAAAATAACGGTCATCGCTTTCTCCAATCTTTCAAGAGAAGGAAGCTTGGACAAGATGGCTCTGAACTTATGCAGCTTGAGATCGTTTTCTTGAGTCAGGTACATCACCGCACCAACTGCACTCAGCCCAAAGCCCCCGAATGAAAGGAGTAAAAGTGCCTTATGCAAACTACTAAGCGCCCCCGAAAATTGATGCTTTCCGGGCAACACCGGAGGGTCCATATCCGGAAATAATGCAAAAACTCCCAATATGAAAAGCAGAGGAGAAGCAAAAGCTCCGATAAACCTAAACCGTTGCCAAAGACCAACAACAAGGTACCCGGTCACCATAGTCCACATAATAAAAGCAGTGGCTTCATATAGATTGGTAATAGGACATTGTTTCAGAGAAAAACCTCTCTGTGCCATGGCAGTTGTATGAAGTATCAACCCTACTCCTATAACACCATATACTACCCAATCATCCCGCTGAAACCCTTTGCGCCAGAGAAATAGCGAATAGACCATCGCGACACCGTAAAGCGTTACGGCGCAGCAAAAATAGGTTTTGTCAGTCCAATTCAAGGGAGTGAGTAGATTTGGCATATTTTAGTCATTTTTTCAATTCAATTGGCCAACACACTTTCCTTGATAAAACACGCTTGTCCCATCGTCAAAGCCACCGCATTAATCAGGTTGTGAAGGAGCGGATTTCCATTTTAACGGGCTTGGTAGCGCTTGGCTTAGCGAGCTTGGAAGCAGAAGTAACTTACGGCACTGCAGAAAATGCAAAAGCCCCTTCCCTCACGCGTGAGTTCAGAGGCGCATGGATTGCAACGGTCAACAATATCGATTGGCCCTCAAAACCCGGCCTACCTGTTGCCACGCAAAAAAAAGAACTCTCCGAACTCATCAACACTGCAGCCCGACTTAAACTCAATTGCCTCATCTTCCAAGTCAGACCAGCTTGCGACGCACTGTACCCTTCAAAACTCGAGCCCTGGTCCGAATATTTAACTGGTAAAATGGGTAAAACTCCTTCGCCCATATGGGACCCATTGGATTATGCGATCAATGAGTCACATCGGCGAGGACTTGAATTACACGCTTGGTTCAATCCATACCGAGCACGATACAAGGGAGCCAAGGGAGCGCCAGACTCCAGCCATATTAGCCGCACACAACCTTCGCTCGTAAAAAACTATGATGGATATCAATGGCTAGACCCAGCAGAACCCGCTGCAGCCAATCATTCGTTGAAGGTCATTATGGATGTTGTCAGCCGTTATGATGTGGATGGCATTCATATCGATGATTATTTTTACCCTTATCCTGACAGCAAACGCACCTCATTCCCTGATGAGGTGAGCTGGAAGAAATCCAATTCAAAAATGAGCCGCAATGACTGGCGCCGAATGCACATTAATAACTTTATCAAACGTCTCCACACTGAAATCCATAAAGTAAAACCACACGTAAAGTTCGGCATAAGCCCCTTTGGTATCTGGAGACCGGGCTACCCCAAACAGATTAAAGGCCTTGATGCCTATGACGAACTCTATGCTGATGCACGATTGTGGCTACGGGAAGGATGGATGGATTATTGTGCTCCACAACTTTACTGGCAGATCAATGACAAAGCCCAAAGCTATCCGGTTCTAATGCAATGGTGGCATGAACAAAACCCAAAAGGCCGACATCTCTGGCCAGGCAATAACTCAGCTAAAGTTGACCCATGGCCTGCATCAGAAATCATTAAACAAATAGGGCTCACTCGAAAACATCGTGGAGCAACCGGAAACATTCACTGGAATCTGAGTGCCCTAACCAAAAACCGTAATAATCTTGGGACCCAACTGATTGCCCGTACCTACACCCAACCTGCACTTGTGCCTGCGTCTAAATGGCTTGATAGCCGTGCCCCAAAAGTACCTGCAGTCTTTGCCAAATGGGATAAGACACGCGACATGATTCGAATCAATTGGCGCACGACTGATAGCGAACCCATCCGGTGGTGGTTGTTTCAGGTGAAAGCGGATAACCGTTGGATATCTAAACTAATGCCAGGCAAACAAAGAATGGCACTCTTGAGGCCCGGGAAAATATTTCCTGAAATGATTTCTCTTAAAGCTCTGGATATGGCTGGAAACGCAAGTGAAGCGGCCGCTCTCACTAAAAAATAAACCGGTTAAAACAAGGGCAAAGGTTTGCCATCACAAATGGGCAAGGGCCTATCATCCGCATCATAAATCATGTGTTCGGGATTAATTCCCAGCGCGTGAAAAATTGTCGCGTGTAAATCCGGGGGCCCACATGCCCTATCGGCCGGCTCGAAGCCTGTGGGATTCGATTTACCATACACTTGCCCACCCTGAATGCCTCCACCGGCAAATACAGCCGAATAAACCCCGGGAAAATGATCCCGGCCAGCTCCTCCATTGATTTTTGGCGTACGCCCAAAATCAGTAAGCATCACCACCAAGGTTTCATCTAATCTTCCACGCTCCCTTAGATCTTCCACCAAAGTCGAGGCCGCCTGATCAAAGGGAGGCAAAAGGATGTCTTTTAACTTATTAAAATTATTGGCGTGTGTATCAAAGTGATCTCCTTTGGAGCCATTAAGATCACCAGCTGCACAGTAAACAGTCGCCACGGGCACACCAGCTTCAGTCAAGCGACGTGCGGTGAGCACGCTTTGCCCACAAATATGCATCCCGTATTTTTCCCTGAGTGCACGTGGCTCCTTTTCCAGATCAAATGCTTCATGAACTGTTGGGTTCATTAACATATCCAGAGCAAGCTCACGCGAACGGCCCAAGGCTTCAGTTTCCAGTTTCAGAGCAGGCTGCTTGGTACGGCCAAAGCCCTGTATCAGGTTTCGCCTTTTATCCAAACGACCACGGTTCACCCCTTCAGGTAAATCCAACTCAATGCGGCCGGAGGTAGGCGATTTACCGTTATAAATCTTCAAATCTTTTCCGGGCGGACGAAAAACAGCCGGATCCATTCCCATCCCAAGGAAACCGGCATCCTGCCCATTAGCAACTCCTCCATCATAAATGGTATAAGGCAAGGAAACGGCCCCGGGCAAAGTATTGCGTTGCCTTCCTCCATTCTTTTTAGCCTGCCAAATCATTGAACCTATAGAAGGCCAGTCTTTACGCGTGGCTTCCCAGTTGCCATCGAGCTTGGCAGGCTCATGACCGGTGAGATTCCAGTAGGCACCGGAACGATGACTGGGAGCGTTATGATGGGCACTGCGCACAATCGCCCAGTCTTTCATGGTGCGCGCAAAACCGGGCAAATGCTCACCAATACGAATACCGGGAACAGCAGTAGGGATTTCCTTAAAGGTGCCACGGATATTGGATGGAGCATTGGGCTTGAGATCAAAGGTATCGAGATGACTAATCCCTCCCCAGCAAAAAAGAACGATGCAGCTTTTGGCTTTCCCAAAACCGGAAGCATCTGATGCTCCTTGAGCTCGTAAAGTGAGCAGCTCTGGTAATGTCAGAGCTCCCAAACTCAGCTTTAAAAAATCCCGGCGTAGCATTTTCTACCTCCAAAAAATGATAGCAGAGTCGAATTGATTTGTAAGGAAAAATAATGAGCTGTAATTATAAGCCCATGCAATTACCCAAACTCTTGCTGGCTACTGCTATCAGTTTACTACCATTTCTTTGCCAAGCCCAAAATCAACAAAACCCGCCTGCTCCCATAACCAATGTCCCCAACTGGCTTAAGGCCATGGACAAAAATGGCGATGGAAAAATCACCTCCACTGAGGCAACCGGCCTCATGAAAAGAAATTTTAGCCGTGTAGACGCCAATAAAGACGGGTCACTCGATAAAAATGAACTCACTAAGCTGGCCAATCGGCTTCGCCGTAACAACCAAAATCAACAGGGCAATAAGCGCCGGTACATGTCCACTGAAGACCTGCTAAAGAGCGCCCCAAAGGATGTAACGATTGAACCGGATATCACCTACCGCAAGGGCAAGAGTAATGCATGGAAGCTCGATCTGGTGATGCCAAAAGCCAAGAGCAAGGCACCACGCGCAGCCATCGTGTTTGTACACGGTGGAGGCTGGCGCTCAGGCGATAAGCGCGCGGGCTACTTTATGCGCGGAGCTATTGAGTACGCGCAGAAGGGATATGTCTGCATCACCGTCAATTACAGGTTAATTGCCGAGGCCCCTATGCCTGCCAGTATTGAAGATGTGAAATGCGCGGTGCGTTGGTTGCGGGCCAATGCCAAAAAATACAATGTGGATCCGAAGCGAATTGGGGCGTATGGCAATTCAGCCGGAGCCCATCTGGTGTGCATGTTGGGACTAGTTAAGCCCGAAGCCAAACTGGAAGGCGATGGCCCTTATCAGGATCAATCCAGTCTGGTTCAGGCCGTGTGCGCCTCAGCCACTCCCACAAATTTTCTTTTATTCGACAACCGGCGCAAAAGTCAACGCACTCAACCCGGTGAACTATTTGCCGGCCCCGCCGAAACCCTGGAGGAACGTGGCAGGAAAGCCTCCCCATCAACTTATGTTGCGGCTGATGCACCCCCCTTCCTATTGGTCCACGGCACGGCTGATACAACCGTGAATATCAAACATGGCGATACATTCCACGCAGCTCTTAAAAAGGCTGGGGCCAAGCATCTGGAATATATACGCGTTGAAGGTGCCGGCCACGGTGTCTTCCACAAATCCTCAAAGAAAACCTATCCAGCCATGGAAAAGTTCTTTGAGACTCATTTGCTCGGAAAAAAGAAAAAAATCTTGGAAGGGCTGTAAGCCGAATTTTGTCTTCACCGCGAGCGGTGGAGAGGATCATTTATCTATTGCGACCCTACCCGGAGCCGTGACCGTTTCCGATCGCAGGACGGACCGTCCCTGGCCCCCTATTTGGCCTTGCACCCGATGGGGTTTACCGTGCCGCCTCACTCACGTTTGGCGCGGTGGGCTCTTACCCCACCTTTTCACCCTTACCGCAGGCGAACCTATGGCGGTATATTCTCTGTGGCACTTTCCGTCAGCCATCCTCTCGAATGAACTGCCCGCATGTATCCCCGACTAAATCAGGGTTACACGGCATCGCGTCCTATGGTGTTCGGACTTTCCTCTCTCGTAATAAAACGAAAGCGATCCTCCGCCCTTCCAAGAT
>CAJWKQ010000099.1 GCA_913041895.1 uncultured Verrucomicrobiales bacterium | reverse complement strand
GATTGAATCATGGCTGAACAAAGAACACGCGATTCTGAATCAGTTCACCGCGTTTTCGGTAGCGACTAAGTCCCTCAAAGTAGAGCAGCGCAGGAAGTCCACCATCCGGTAGACTATGAAATCCGACTGACTGTTCCAATGTCGGAAGCATTGTCCCTCGATCGGTCTCATGATGGATCAGGTCACGAGTGATGAAGGTCCGACCACCATCGCGAGATTCGAGCCAGACAAGGCGGTGAATGTCTGGTTCACCCCACGCCCAATGCGCGGGACGGCCATAAATGCCAGGATTCCAATTGGCTTTGGGGTGCTCTAATGGCACGAGGGTCAGAATTAGGCAGATAACGTCGTCGCCGGTCATGGAGACTCTTCCGTTAAAGGCGACCATGCCTGGCCAGAATTTGGAGATGGCTTGACGCAAAGGTCGCTTCGCCCAAACGCCCTGCTTGTCCGGCGTAACCATTTCAATTCCCCCGGGATTGGGAGTATGGCGCACATAGACGACATAGGGACGGTTTTGCGAGTCGACCGCAATACCTATGTGCTGAATACCAGGCTTGGGCTGATCTTTTGCATCACGCGTGCGTTCACCCGAATCAATCAAACTCAGGGTATCGGTGGTTGCTGGCAGCCTAATGAGGGATCCATCGGCCTTGGCCCAGGTCTTGCCCGCGTCGTCACTGCGCATATAACCAACGGCCTGGTACAATCCTCGCGGGTCACGAGTGTGTTCACCCTTGCGCGCATTGTATCCAAGATAGAATCCGACTGACATATGTAAAGTTTTCTTCTCAGGCCCCCAAGCCATAGCGTTGTGATAACCGGCATAGCCCTTAAATCGGTTGTGCTTTTTTACCAACAGACCACGGTGCTCCCAGTCGTTACCGGGAGGTTTGGCATAAAAGTCCATGCCCACCCACCCCTTGTCATGACGTGCGGTGATGTAGAGCGTGTCGTCCGGTCCACAAATTAGGATCGGATAGGTGCTCCTGCCGAATTTTTCAACGGGGGTCCATTCGGAGGCGTCGTTAACACGGACACTTCGGCGATATTGCAGACCAGACCCATGGCCGCCGATAATGATGTGAAGAAAGCCTCGACTGTCTGCGGTGATGGTGGGACGCGCATGGTTATCCCGACCCTTGCCGAGTGTAAAAACCTTCGACCACTTGCCAGTTTTCCGGTGAAGAGTCCGCACGCGGGCGAAGTAGCCTTCGTCGATCGAGTCCTGCCATACGATGTGCGTCTTGTCACCTAAGGTGACAATCTTGTTACCATTACCCTGAGTGGCACGTTCGCTGCCAATGTTGGAGATGAGAACGCGGCCTGATTCACGGACTCTTTGCGCTTCCAATAGTTGAACTCGTATTGTCGATGTAACGGCCTTGGCGAGAATGCGCCCCCCCTTCCCGTTAGGATGAACTCCGTCAGGGAATAACTCCTCCGCCTTCGGTTTAGTGAGCGCATATAAATCGTTGATCACGATGCCACGCGAACGCACCACGTCCAATGCTGCATCGTTGTAACCGAGCACATCACGATCACGACGAAAGCCAGCCTTCTCTGCCTTGGAGCTAACGGGAGTTGTAGCGGCCCAGATTAGTCGCGCCCCTGTCCGCTTCAACCGCGCAATAAGTTTCCCCATATTGGTGGAATAGATTTTCAGTGGGACCTGATGATTGCCCGCAGGAGGAGGCGTAGCCTTCCCGTCCGGGCCCAAGTGCGTGAGATCATGAATGCCCCAGTTGAAGTGAATCACGTCCCAATCTATCTTGCCAAGATATGTATCAAGCGCATCCAGAGTTTGCAGCGTTGAACGGCAGTTGTCTGGCGCCCGGTAGACATTGGCGATTCCAGCAAGCTTCTGACGAACGTCCACCGTGTATCTCATCGAGATTGAATCACCAATCAATAAAACATTAGGTAACTTCGGGTTTCCATCGACAAACGCGAATTCCGGTCTACTCCTGTATTTGCTGGGTATGGTTCGCCGCCAAACCTCCACATTGCTATATGGGCACTCGTGCTGGGCGACCTGAGCACCACCATCACTGTGCTGACGATTGATAGTCGCTGGCGCACCTGTGGCAGACACAGCCACCGCCAATAAGAAGAGCTGTTTCATGGTTTTGAGGCTAACCATTGGCCCACCTCAGGGCAACGGAGAATCGCCAAAGCCCTCAAGAACTTTCACGGGGATTGAGGCGGCGTGATTAGAGGCCTGTGATATCGCAATTTGGCAACGCCTTCTTTAATTCAGCCACGCCCGCCTCGGTGAGTTTGCCTTCCGGCTTCTTGAGTGATTCGCGAATCGCCGTCTCAACAATAGGGTCGGCAATGAGCTTCTCGGAGGTAGCTTTGGGCGGCTGCGGATTCTTCGCCTCTATCGTTTGGTGAAGCTCTCTGCCGAAATAATCGCCAGCAAAATATCTCGCAGTCTGAAGTCATTCTTAGCGGACTGCTCATAAAGCTGGTTGATATTCTTGCGGTCGCTAAATGTGAGCTGTCGCGCCATTGCGTAGGAGAGAATGTTTTCGATGAATGCTCTCGAGAATCTTTCCTTATCTTCCATCAGGATTTTCTTCAGGCCTTGAGGCCCCTCGAAGGCTCTACCGTCCATGTGGGCCGTTCTCGTGTCGACGGGAAAACGTTGGCCCTTATTCTTGTTGGAGGTGTAGTTGCTCACGTCTGTGTACTGGTCTCTCCAGCGTCCCATTACATCAAAATTTTCCAATGCGATTCCGAGGGGATCCATCTTCTTGTGGCAGATGTTACAACTGACATCATCTCTGTGTGCATCAATCGTTTCTTTAATAGTCTTGGTTTTCGTGGGGGGACTAAGTGCCGAGATCTCCAAGTCTTCGGGTGTTTCAAGAGGATCTCCGTAAAAACTCTTCAATACCCAGGCACCACGATAAAACGGGTTGGTGTATTCTCCGTTATTGGTGGTCATCAGCATGAATCCCGCCTGTGTGAGCAGCCCCCCTCGATATCGATCCTTGTCGCCCAGATTTACTTTGGTGAACTTGGAGGTGATCTGCTTGGGACGGTAATCCTTTGGCGATATCTTGCTTGCACCCGGTCGCTTGCCCGGTTTTGCAACCGGATGTCCTTGGATTCGATAGACATAGTTGAGTTCCGGCGTGATCATCACGAAATCAGAGTCGATAAAATTATCTAAGCCAAGATTGCTCGAAAGAACCTCTTTAAAAAATGCAACCGGTTCCTTGCTGATCTGATCACGTACAAGGTCAAATTCATCCACTGTGAAAATGCTCAGGTCAGGTTCGATGATCTTCAGCTTTTCCAGATCAAGCCACTGATAAACGAAGTCGTTGATAAACCGGTCTGCTTTAGGATCCTGAAGCATTCGGAGCGCCTGCTCTTGGCGGATCTTTGGGCTCTTCAGTTTCCCCTGTCTTGCCAATGCAAAAAGTGTGTCGTCGGGCAAAGTATTCCATAGGAAATAGGACAAACGTGCTGCAATTGCGAAATCATCCAACGGCCCGGATTCACCTTCTTTCTTAAAGATGAACTTCGGAGAACATAACATTCCGCGAATGCCTGCCTGTAGGCCGGAGTAAATGCTGTTGCCCTGAGCGAACTCTTTCTTTGCATGCTTATAGAACGGCTCCAACTCGGCGTCAGAAACGGGGCGGCGAAACAGTTTCTCTGCAACCCTCTTCAAGATGTTCTGGCATGCTTCATAGCTAGCCGATGCATCGATGTCTTTACAGTACGTGTTGTAAAAGTGCGTCTTTGGAGGCCATGATTCGTACACAGGCCCCGAAATGGTCGCTGTTTCGATACAGAACATACGCTGAGAACCACCTCCATTTACAGAATTGCATCTTAGAACGATCGTGTCTGTCGGGGACAGTTGCGTAATGAAACCTTCACTAAGATCGAATTCCTTCCAACCCGCATTTTTGTGGACTGCATTCACAATGCTTTGTCCGACTCCAGAATTCTTTCGCAGGACAAAGCTCATAGAATGATTGGTTTGAGGTGTGTCGTTCGTATCCACCTCAGTGATGTCGGTGACAGCAGGCAACCTTTCTTGAGCACGGTTTCCTGGAACAAATTTGGCCTGGATAGAGAACCCCTTGGGGACTACTCGATAAACACCACTCGTTTTGACCGATGGATTGATTTTGATTTGGATGGACTGAGATGCAAAAACCAAAGGTCGTGACGCTAGGTCCAGCGACGGTGCAAACCCATGAGTGTTGTCCTTGTGGCTATGTGTATCGATGTCGGTGTTTTTTGTGGAGTATACTACTTCACGTGGAGCAGGTTTGTCGCTGACGACACTCTCAGCAATCCGGTTGGCCACGTTGAAGTAGGCCTCCATATCAACGAGCGACAGATGCAGGTTATCGGCATTGTTATCAAAGCCAGCGTTGATGTTGTCCATCGGTAGCTGATCGAGCAGTGAGAAGTCGGGGCCAAAGACATCATTGATCGTGTTCTGGTACTCCACCCGACTCAATCGCTTGAGCATGCCTGGCTTTTGCTTTTCGGCGAGTCCATGCAGTTGCTTTCCCAACACCTCTTGTAGGGCTTTTACCTGATCAGGCTTTGGAGGCCTCTTGGCATCCTCTGGCGGCATTTCCCCAAGTTCAATCGCCTCATAGATTTCATTGAGCAGACTGGGGTCGTTCCATTGCTGCTCGCCAAACTGGTGAAGACGCACCCCCCCTTTACTCTTTTCCTTACCGTGACAGGAAATGCAGTAGGTATTGAAGAACTGCTGTGATTGTCCCCGGTCATCTGCAAAACAGTCAGAGACACGGGCACCATCAAGTAGCAGCAGCAGGGCTGCAATCTTTGTGAATCTGAAATTCAACATGATCCTACAAATCGATGAGCTTCTTGCTGTTCCCGAACCGTTCCCGTTCGATACCGAATTTCTGAAGTATCGAGAGATAGATATCACAGGTTGTCTCGCCTTTGCGAACTACATGACTACCGTGGTTTGAGAAATTTCCCCCTGCAACATAGACTGGGATTTCATTCCCGTTATGTGGACCCATTTTCTGGCTCACACTGTTGTTGCCTGTGGAGACGGTAATCGTCTCATCCATGAGTGTTTTACCCGATTCGCATTTCGTGCTAGATAGCTTGTCATAGAAGTTTGCCATCAGTGAAAAGAAAGAAGAGTCGTACTTGGTCAGACTGGTTCGGGCTTCTTCGGATTTCGGTACGTTGTGCGTCGTAAGATGGTGATCATTGTCGAGTCCTACCATGTAGAAGTTGACGACTCGTGTGACGTCGAATTTGAACGCCTTGTAAATCATATCGAATGCGATACCGCGTTGAATCTGACGCGGGTTTTCCAAGAATCGCTTTTTGTCAACATCGGCAGCAAGGAAGTTGTTTTCAAATGAGGGGGCGACCGGGAATTCAACATCTTGTCGAGGCCGGTTAAGCCACTCTATGGATTTGTTGAGCTCTTGTTCAGACTCACGCAATGCGGCGAAGTACTCTTCCAGTCTTTGCTTATCTCTTCCAGATACACGTGCCATCAAGGATTTTGCTTCTTCCAAAGAACCATCAAGGACGCTCTTCTTGTTAGCAAGGAGTCGCTCTTGCGTCTTTTTATCGGTTCGGGCGAACAGCGTTTCAAACAGCAATCTAGTCGATTGAATTGGCATGACGGGCAGCCTGTCCCGCCACGACGCTACAATGTGGTGGTGGGCGTGGCCGATGAAAGCAACCACATTTCTTACCCGGGATTGATGGCCAACGTGTTCAGCGACGATTTGGTCCAGAGAGTCTGGGTTTGTATTGGTGTTACCAACAAAGCACCTGTGGTCGTTGTGATGGTTCCCTCCGAACCGCATTTTCGAATACAGGGTGAACTGGTCACGGTATTTCTTCAGCGGCTCCATGTGGTCGCTGAATGCGTAGTCCGCGCCTCCCTTTTGCGGAAGGACATCCGTGAAAAAGCCGTAACCCATACTGACGCAGAACAACCGTTTGACATCGGCCTTGCCCGGATCAGGATGATTCTGCCCAAAACTCTCCAAAGCCGGCAGGAACAATGTACAGCCGGCGGATTTTAAAAACGTACGGCGCTTCATATCATTGGGTCTCATTATGGATTTGCTAAGTCTAGTTCAGTTCAAATCTTATCCTTAAAACTAATTCACCCGTGGTAAAGGATGGGGATTTAGATGGTGCGACTCAAGTTCTTTTTTGGATAGAAACCCCTAGGTTCAAATTCAAAAAGTTTGAAGAAAACATCATGTAAATGGTGGAGGCGGCGGCTTTGTGGATTCGTGGCGGCGAGCTACTTCAGCCGCTTCGGATTCTTTTGAGCATCTCGCAGGAGAGGTCGCACGCCCGCGCCATGGCAGAGGTGGGGGGGGGGTAAAGCGCCAGTCAAAGGATTGGCTGTTTTCATTTCCTGAAAAATCAATCGATACTACTATTGGAAGAGGGGCGTGTTCAGTCACGCTAGTTGCCCGCGCTGATTTTGCGGTAAATGAAGGAGTCCGAGGTGAGCAGGGAGACCACCAGCGCCTTCATGCTGCCATCGTTATCTGCATATGCCTTGTGGGCTTCCTGTAAGGTTTTGGCGTCGCCTAAGGTTTCGTTGCGGCCCATAAAAAAACGAAAGACGTAGCGAACAAACACTTGTTCGCAATGCGTAGAAGCAGCCAAGCGTTTGATCAACTCGAAAGGACTCTTTATATCTCCATCCACACCAGGAACCCCAGTATTTACAATCTTACTAGTAGTGTTGACCGGCTTCTCCAATTCATTAACCCGAAATCTGCCATAGTGATCGTATAGTTCGAAGGGCAGACCCAATGGGTTCATTTTACTGTGGCATTTGTAACACGACTCAGCCCGCGTAACGTGCATGCGTTCGCGCAAGGTCATCGTTTTATCGTCAGGCAGCTTGGCATCTACATTGATTGGGATATCTGGAACATTGCCGCCCAAAAGTTTATAGCGAATCCAATGGCCCCGCCGAATCGGGTCGTTGTCAAAGTTGCCGGAATGAGCGACCAGCCAAGCTGGGTGAGTCAGTACGCCCATACGTTGATCTTTGGGAAAACGCACCGGTTTGCGGGTAGGCTTCCAATCCGGCGGCAGATTGTACACAAGAGGATTGCCATGATCACGGTGGCTGTTCACATAAATCAAATAATCAGAAGTGGTCAGCAGCGTCTTAAAGACTTGCTGGTCTTTTTCCAAAGTATGCATAACTAGCGCATTTAGGTCATACACCAGTGCCGGGGCCCAGTGCTTGTGCCCCTTAATCTGGTCCTTAAACACGTCGGCAGCCTTTTCATAATCAAAATATTCTTGAAAGAACTGCAGGAGTCGTTTTTGCGCCTCCGGCCGTTTCCTGTCGTCGAGTAAGCGCTGAGCCTGTTGCTGGATTATTAACTGAACACTTAGTTTCTCGTCTTTAAACGCGTTCAATAAATGACTATCAGGCGGCAAATCAGTTAGCGCAAAGGCCAATGCTGTAGCCAACTCGCGGCGGGTCAACTTGGTGAGTCCTTCCTTATTGCCTCCTCCGAGTCCTTCAAAACGAAACAAAGTTTCAGGTTGAAGAATGATCGCTGCAAATGCAGCCTGCAAACCACGCGGCAAACCCAGCTCCGCATCAACTTTTTTCATCAATGCCGCAAGCGAGAGTATTTCAGCATTGGAGGGTGAACGTCGAAGCACCGTTTCATACCTTCGCCTAATTTCAGTCAAATTTGCTTCGTCAATTGGCGTTCCTTTTTTCCGTTCCTCAACGATCCGTTTGCGGGAGTTGCGGGCTTCCTTCAGAGAATGGGCGATGGCTAGTTCAGTAATTTGTTCAGCCATCAATGAATTAAACTGATACTTGCCTTTGAAATCGCGAAAATTGCCGTGCGGCTTCTCAAATTCAAACGGATTGGAAACGATTCGAGCACCGCGCAATAGATTTGCCAAGGACTTTGGTGTGATGCGCCAGAGCCTAGCGGCTACGTCTACTGTCCGATCAGTTTCTTGAGGCGAGAAAAGTAGTTCATGGGGCACAAGGTTACCGTAACCCTCCTTATTTTGTTTTTTCTCCACTACGTGCCCCGCCTTGGCCAGCATTGTTCCAATCCAATTCTGCACTAAACGAGCCTCGACCTGAGTAGGAAATCTTTTGGCACTGTCTGAAGGCATTTCACCAAAGGCCAATGCCTCAAGTATTTTTGACCATAGTTCGGCATCCTCGCGTTTCCTAGGGCTGTCCGTTAGCTGATCAACCCGAACCTTGCCCTTCTGCTTTTCGGGTCCGTGGCAAGTCACACAGTAGGTGTTGAGGAAAGGCTTAACCTTGCGGGCGAACTGTTCATCCGCTTCCAGATCAAATACTAACAGAACATATACTAGTATTGCCCAATACTTCATCGATTGTTCTTCTGCTTGGCTTTCTTCTCCGACTCCAATTTTACTTCCAACGCCTTCGTAATTTCAGCCCGAGTCCTTGTGGCGCGTGGGCCTTGCCTTAATACCAAACGCAAGCCAACGTGCGGAGTTCCCACGCCTGTAAAAGCGTTACGAAAGGCCACGTGCAAATAATGATGCGGACTACACCAGGAACCTCCTCGAGATACTCTATTGCGCCATACACCTTTGGCATCCTTCACGCTTGATTGGTCGTTGGGATCGACGCCTGCAATCAGCTGTTCGGTATAGAAGTTACTACAAAGCTCGGCAAGGTTGCCGTGCATATCATGGATACCCCAAGCGTTGGGCCGGTAGTAGCCCACAGGCGACAGAGCACGACCATAACCATCATTAGCCACGCGGTGAGCATAAATGTAGTGGACTGGGTCACGGTCATTAAAAAGGCATTGATCGGCAAAATTACCATACTTGCCAAGATCCTTAATAGCACTGGGATATCCGGCACGAGTCCCTGCGCGCGCGGCCAGTTCCCACTCAGCCTCAGTTGGGTAATCGTATGTCCAGCCCTTGTAAGCGAGACCCGTCTTTGCCTGATATTCCTGCCACTTGTCCAGTTGCTCAGTCACCGAGTCCACACTGCCGATACCCGCCGGACGAAAATGCTGGTAGCGCCGCCGATTAAACTTGGGATCATTCACACGCGCGAAGGGCCCCATCCCAATTGATTGCCCTCCACTATTGAACAGACTACTTTCAGTGCCCAACACTTCATACTTACCAATCCAGTAGCCTTTAGATATGGCAACCTCTGCCGGCTGCGCATCCTCAAAGGCCGCGTCACCCATCTTGAAGGTAGCGGCTGGGCACCAAACAAAACAGAAACCATTCTGGTCTACCCACTGATCGCCAGCAAAACGGCCTTCACCGATTTTATCAGGCGGGGCGCACAACCCAGCCGCCTCGTGTTTCAGTTCATAAGTTCGGCCTGAGCGCGGCACAACTGTATAAGCCAGATCCTTGATCCGCGGGGTCAAGGCCCCACCCTTCTCGAGGTTTGCTGTCAATACTTCAGCCAATTTTGGCCACAACGGAGGTTCTTCCCTGCTCGGATGGAACGCGGACTTACCTGGGTAAAAAGAGGTAAATAGTTCACTACCCGACATACGTGCGGCGTCTCCATGCATATCAGCTTTTGATAGCTTAGTTTTAGCCAAATCATCAAAACCAAGACAGTCCACCACTATCATATTTTCACGAGACACATTTCGATCCAACTTTTGTGATAATCGATCGAGGCTCAGCCACGGCTTATCCTCTGGCTGAGAACGCCCCACGCTGGGATCACGGGCCGGCGGTAGTTCGCGGTAGCCACCCAGCTGCAACGAGTAGCAAACACGCTTGCCATCAGCGGCCTTCTCAGTCGATAGCCGGCCAAGGTAATAGACAATACCTACGCCCATAGTTGGCATACTGCGCACCCATCTCTCATAATTCACTCCGTCGGCTTTTGGATCATTCCCCAGAGTGGTAACAATGAAGCCTCTGGCGTGCAGAACCTTTTGCAGTTTGCCAATGCTTAATGCGTGCGACTTGTCCTTACTGGTGTTGATGAGAAGAGCCCGCCGATGCTCCGTCCAATTTAGGGGAGGCGCCGCGTCCAGCCCTGCGGTATGAATCAAAAGAAGGAGCGCAAGCAGGCGTTTCATTGGAATGAAGGCATTGGCCATCAGGCCAAAATCTGAGGCAAGGGGCCTGTCTGCATCGACTTCACGTCAAGATCATCATCCAGCTGCCCAAAGGTTTGTTGTTTGACTCCCGCACAATTAAGGAAGGTGCTGTAGAGCGTACTCATTGTATAATGCCCCGGTTTGGCGTAGCCGGGGTAATTAATGTACTGCCCACCCAGATTCAGTTTGCCAGTGATGTTGCCTACCATCGCAAGAGGCCATTCAAAGGCAGTCGAATGATGGGTATCAGGCGCATCGCTCATGTAAATGATCAGAGTATTATCCAGCATGTTGCTTTCACCTTCAGGAGTTTTTTCCAGACGCTGAGCCAGCTTGGCAATCAGGCTGAAAAGCCACCCACGCGATTTCTCGTAATAAGGAATACCCTTAGCATTACGCCGATCGCCTCCCATATGCCCATAGCCGTGATTGCTGATATCAACCCCAATACCAAGGTAAGGCTGTGCGTTAATTTCTGAAGCTGCACAGGTGATTGTGGCAACATTACTCAGACCGCCAATAAGCGCTGAACCAGCAAGCTCAAACTGCGCTTCCAGGCGCTTAGTTGCCACTTCGGAGGTAAATCGATCATCCCACTTAGGCGCAGACTTCTTGAGCACTTCCTTATTAGCCAGCAACTGATACTGCCGCGCGGCCAATT
>CAJWKQ010000098.1 GCA_913041895.1 uncultured Verrucomicrobiales bacterium | reverse complement strand
ACGTGCCCTGCCGCGAGCGCATGGCGTTCACGTTGCCGCGCAGCGTGTTGATCTCGCCGTTGTGGCTCATAAACCGAAACGGCTGTGCCCGGTCCCAACTTGGGAAAGTGTTGGTCGAGAAGCGCGAGTGCACCATCGCCAAGTGCGTAGCGAAATCGTCGCGCGCTAGGTCGGTATAATATTTGAGTACCTGCTCGGTATTGAGCATACCCTTATAAATCATCACCTTTGTCGAAAGGCTACAGATGTAAAAGATTAGCCGCTCCTCCATCGATTCATCGAAGCGAAGTTGATTACTGGCGCGCTTGCGGATCACATAAAGCTGCCGCTCAAAGTCATCACCCTCAAGTCCGTCTGCCGCTCCAATGAAAAGCTGCATGATGTACGGCTCGGCCGCACGCGCCGCGGGGCCGACATTAGCTGCCTCAGGTTCCGTGGGCACCTCTCGCCAGCCCAAGCATTGCTGGCCCTGATCTTCAATGATCGCCTCCACCGTCACAATGCACCTGCGGCGTTCCTCTTCATTCTTCGGCAGAAACACCAACCCTGCACCGAACCGCCCTTTCTCAGGAAGTTCCACACCCAAATCATCCTTAGCCACCGTACGCAAAAAGCTTTCGGGCAAACCAATCAGAATGCCCGCACCATCACCTGTATTCGACTCGCACCCACAACCGCCGCGGTGCTCCATGTTGCCCAGCATCTCAAGGGCATCGAGGACGTTCTGATGCGTCGGCTCTCCCTTCAAGTTTGCCACAAAACCAACACCACAACTATCCTTCTCGTTAGCCGGATCATACAGGCCCTGTTTCTCAGGAAATCCTATGTGTGTGTTTCTGCTCATCAGGTTAGAATGGCCGTGTAATACAGTCTCTCGAAAATGGCCGGCGAGTATATTGATGAAAGATTTTTGAGCAATCTCAGAATATTTTCTTATTCTAATTATAATACAAACTTATTGAACTTTGCTGTATGTTTAAAATATTTATATAAAGGATCGCGCTCACAATGTTGCAAACTCCACCAATTCGTGGGAAAATATAACATTCTAATGGATTTGACGTCAAAGCTGGCAGAAAGCAAAAAAACTGCGCTAATTTCTCTTTTGGCCGATGAAGATAAGGCTATTTTTGAAGCAGTTCGGACGGAAATCATTTCATATGGTCCAAACACTAGGCATTGGCTGAATAAATATGCCCTAGATGAAAATCCCCTGATAAGGCATCGAACACAGAAAATAGTAAACTATTTTGAAGAGCTGGAAGCCGACACACGGTTTCACGCTTTCTGCCTAAATCACGGTGATTCATTTGACTTAGAAGAAGCTTGTTGGCTGCTAGCCCAAACATCCTATCCAGAGATTAATTCTGCCGCATACAGCGCTATATTAGATGACTACGCGCATGACCTCATGCAACAAATTGATTTCGGAGCCGAAACCGAAGGAATAGTGGCCACTATTAATCATTTTATGTTCAAATCTTTGGGATACCGAGGCAATGAAGAGGATTATTATGCAGAGGAAAATAGTTATCTAAACTGCGTAATTGACAATCGTTGTGGCAATCCAATTTCACTCTGCATCATCTATCTATTAATCTGCCGCCGCCTTGGGCTTCCCGTAACCGGAATCGGTCTGCCAGGACATTTTCTTTGTCGATATCAAAACCCACGACAAGAGCTCTATATCGACGCATTCAATTTGGGGCGCTCTCTTACCAAAACCGATTGCATGAAATATCTTAAACAATCAGGATACGAATTCCATGAGTCCTTTTTGCTACCAACGAGCCCGAGACGTATTTTACTTAGAATCTGCAGCAACCTTCATCAAATCCACCAGCATAAAGGGGCCACCGAACAAACTGTAAGATTGCAAGGATATATCGTCGCACTATCAAACTAATCTGATTTGTCAGAAATATCTATTTTCTTGGAAATCTCCTACTTTCTGCCCTAGCCTATCGCTTCCAACTGGGAAATTGGTAAACCACCTTTGAATATTCTTGTTAATCGCGATGGGACTCATTTGGGTCCTTACAGTTATGATCAAGCTTGCCAGCTAATAGCCGAAGGTAAACTGCAAGCGTGGGATATTGCGTGGCCAGATGGTGGCCGTGAATGGGTAACACTGGACCAGATTGACGGTCTTACTGAAAGGGCGTTTGCACTACGCGAACAACGACTGGCTGAATCAATGAATCGAAGCACAGGCGGGCCCGCCCAACCTAACGCTCAATTCATAACTTCAAAGAAAAGCGTCAGATCACCAAAGCGAGATTGGAAGAGAGTCTGGGTCTGGACATTAATGGCGTTAGCCCTTGTCATATCTCTAATTATATGGAATCAGAAATTTAACAAAAAAATTCTTTTAGATAATTTAGAACATCGTAGTGATTCACTTCATTATATCAAAGACTCGGACACACCGTTCACTGGAACGGCTTATGGCTATTTCAACGATGGCTCGCTATGGGAAAAAACCTTTTTCCAGGATGGAGTTCGACATGGCAATCGATCCATTTGGCACATGAATGGAAATCTGGCTCTGAAGGAAACCTATTACAATGGATCCCTAAAACAAGCGGTCAGTTACGACTATAAAGGTAAATTATCAGGCCAATATAAGGAAGGTTCAGGAACCATAACACTCTACTGGAACGAAACTGGGCTCAGGTCACAAGAGCAAGTATACTCCGACTGGAAGATAGTGAAACGTACACTTTGGAGCCGTGAAGGGAAAGTGCTCTCGGTTATTCCTCCGCCGAATCAACCGACCCAATTAGTGAATTCCCCAAATAATGCGACCAACAATCCTTCTTCAATCCCTCCGGCTAAAACCGCATCCACAAACAGCCCTCCCCCCGTCCCTGGACTGTTACCAGCTCGAGCCATTCTTTGGTCGATCGGAGAACCAGGCGCTTCTACCGTTAGGCAGGATATAGAAAAAAGGATTGATCTAGTTTATGCCAACAAGTACTACACGAAAATAATTGAAGATTTCGGGAACCCTGACGAGATCATCGAAAACCGAATCTATGTTTACCACAACATGAGAGTTCGCAAAACCAATAACAGCTCTATACTCAAACAAGTCCACTTCCAATTTACCAACGGAAGGGTTACTCAGATAAAAGCACTACCTTAGCGGGCTACATGCACGCTGGCCCTAGCCACCAAACAAGGTTACTGACAAAATGTCGTTAGATTGTGAATGGTTCACGGTTGTTGCATCGAGAATTTTTAAGTTTATTGCCCCTCAATGAGGTCTTTAAAATCACTCTTGCTTCTAACAACAGCTTTGTATTTCGGTTTAGGTTGCAACTTTAACACCCTAGACGACAAGTCCAAGTTTACTTTAATCCCAGGCAGAACTAACACTATAGATGCTCTCTTTGACAAACCCACTGCAGAGGTCGAAGCCGCAGTGCGTGCGACCCTGAGCACACTGGGCACAATCACCGAGGAAAAAAGACTTCCCGTCGCCAATGAAGAAGCAACTAAGAATGTTTTTACAGCACGGATAAACACTCGGCATGTTCGAGTATTGGTTAAACCCTCAACGGAATCTCCAGATGCCATTTCAGAAGTACGTGTTCAAGTCTGGACCAAATCACGCAACCCAGATCTCTTGATTGCTTCTGAAATAAAACTAGCGGTATACAACGCTCTGGTACACGCCTCTCTCCAACAAACATCCAATTAGGGTAAAAGCCAAAAAGGGGTCAATTTTGGTTTAAATTCGAGGCCTGCTCTAGTTCAAAAACAATGGATGTACGAGTATTCGACTGCTCGTTGCGCATCTCCATCTCCTTGAGATGCCATTGACCATTTATTTTTTTAAAGGACTTGGGCTCGAAAACCTTCAAGAGTTTGTCTTTGGAATCATATAACTCAGCTCGCACTATTCCCATGGAATCCTCATCCACCCAACTAATAACTTTGCTGTAAACTCCTTGAGCCTCCTTCGCCGGACGACTCACCAATACACTGCACAGTTCTCCTCTGCGCAATTTTCTTTCAACCACATTTTGGTTTGGCCAACGCAACATTTCCAAACCGAGATCAATCATCCAAAAGTCTGAACCAGCAAAAGATAGATTAGCTTCAGCTCCTTTAATTATTACCTCCTTCTTTCCAGATTCTCCCCACCTATATTGAGTATCCTGTCGCATTTGTTGGTTAATAGTTAAGGTTCCACGAGAAGTGATATACTGGTTTACCATCGTCACTCCGACTGCAAAGGATTTAAATTGAACCGCCAAAGTTTTGCGCTTGCCTGAGCTTGATCGAATCCGCATTTGACCTTTCCCATTTATCGCAGCCGTAGGCCGCAAAGCTTGCATGTAAATAGCCATTTGAGTGCCGTATTTCTTTTGCAGCAACTCATCCTTGATGATTATTATCTTTTTAGCCTCCGGATCTCTGATGATGTGATCGGGCCTTTCGGCCCCTCGCAATACGCAAGCCTGTATCAATAATAAAATAATTAAACGCATGATCAGAAACTCGCCGTAAATCTATAGCCATAATACCAAGCCAACAAGAATGGGTTTCCGAGACGAGACGCTTCATGACGAAAGCCATGATTCTGGTGCGACATTCTGGCTCTCTGGCTCAACTTATTGCCAATATAAAATCAATTATCCCTATTTTTTACACATTTATGAGATGGCACTGCGTTTGCTCAAGAATAATCGATTTTTCGTTTTGCGGCACAGCTGAAGGGAATAAATGAGTAAAATTTTAGGTATCGATTTGGGCACCACCAACTCTTGCATGGCCGTTATTGAAGCCGGCGAGGCAACGGTGCTGGAAAATTCAGAAGGCAAACGCACCACTCCTTCAGTGGTGGCATTCGCCAAGAACGGCGAGAGGCTCGTTGGAGACGCTGCCAAGAGACAAGCTGTTACCAATCCAGCTAACACAATTTATTCAGCCAAAAGATTTATAGGACGCAAGTTTTCCGAAATATCCGAGGAATCCAAAAGGATGCCCTACAAGGTGATATCCGGAAAAAACGATGATGCAGCAATTGAGGTAGACATAGATGACGATAAGAAATCTTACAGTCCGCAGGAAATCTCATCAATGATTCTAGCCAAACTAAAGTCAGACGCAGAAATGCGTTTAGGTGAAACAATCACCCGAGCCGTTATAACTGTACCTGCTTACTTTAATGATACTCAACGGCAAGCCACAAAAGATGCGGGCAAGATTGCAGGCCTAGAAGTCCTACGCATCATTAATGAACCCACAGCTGCTTCATTAGCCTATGGTTTGGATAAAAAGAATGACGAAAAAATTGCAGTATATGACTTGGGTGGCGGTACGTTTGACATATCGATCCTTGAAATTGGAGATAAAGTATTCGAGGTAAAAGCCACTAACGGCGACACACATCTTGGTGGCGATGATTGGGACAATGCCATTATAGATTGGGTCGTTGATGAATTCAAATCTGACTCTGGAATTGATCTAAATGGCCAGCCAGATGCCATGCAGCGCATAAAGGAGGAAGCTGAGAAAGCTAAAATTGCACTTTCTAGCTCTCAAAATTATGAGATCAGCTTGCCTTTTATCACTGCGGATCAATCAGGTCCAAAACATATTAAAGTAGAACTTACACGTGCAAAATTAGAACAGCTCACAGATGACCTTTTCGAACGAACTACCTCTCCTGTAAAATCTTGTCTCAAAGATGCCGGCCTCAATTCCGGAGACATAGATGAACTCGTCCTTGTCGGAGGCATGACCAGAATGCCTAGGGTTGTTGATACCGCCAACGCGCTATTGGGCAAACAGCCCAACCAAGGCGTAAACCCTGATGAAGTAGTTGCGATTGGAGCAGCAATTCAAGGTGGCGTACTCAATAAGGAAGAGGGACTAGAGAGTGTCCTTCTCTTAGATGTGACGCCTCTCTCTCTTGGTATTGAAACTGAAGGAGGCATTTTCACTAAACTTATTGAGCGAAACACAACCGTTCCTGCCAAGAAGTCTAACATATTTTCAACTGCCGCTGACAATCAACCTGGCGTTGACGTCCAAGTTTTTCAGGGCGAACGACCAATGGCGAATGACAACAAGAAGCTCGGCAACTTCAAGCTGGACGGGATAGAACCGGCACCACGGGGCATGCCGCAAATTGAGGTTAGCTTTGACATCGATGCCAATGGCATACTCCATGTGAGTGCTAAGGATAAGAAAACTGGTAAGGAACAAAAGATTACCATCAAGGATTCCAGTGGCCTTTCCGAAGATGAGATCGAGCAAATGAAGAAGGACGCTGAAGATAATGCTGAAGCAGATAAGAAACGCCAAGAGCAAATAGAAGCAAGAAATGAAGCTGATACGGCCTCTTACGCGGCAGAAAAATTCTTAAAAGATAACGGTGAAAAACTTTCTAATGATACCAAGGAAAAGCTCGAAAAATCGGTTGAGGAACTTAAAGAAAAACTCCAGACCGATGACATTGAGGCAATTAGTAATGCTAAAGATGCCGTAAACGAAGCCATGCAGGCAGCTGCCGGAGAAGCCTACCAGGCTACTACAGAAGAAGATGGCGAATCTAATAAGACTCAAGCAAAGGAAGATGAAGGCTCTGAGAATTCAGATGAAGGGCCGGTTGTCGATGCTGAAGTGGTAGATGAAGACAAGAAATGATTTATTTCATGGCGGGTGCCATGAACGCTCAATCACATAACCCCTAACAAACAAAACAAACAGAAACAAAAATGGCTAAACCCAAAATCAAACCCCTCGGCGACCGCATTCTTGTGGAACCTGCAGAGGAAGCAGAAGTGAAAAAGGGCGGGATCATTATACCTGATTCCGCAAAGGAAAAACCGCAGGAAAGCAAGGTGATTGCATTAGGCACCGGCAAGACTGATGACAATGGGAAAAAAGTACCGTTCGAAGTCAAGGTGGGCGATATTGTACTAACTAGTAAGTACGGCGGAACTGAAATCAAAATCGACGGCGTTGAATACAAAATCCTAAACCAGGACGATATTCTCGCAGTGGTCGGCTAATCTAAACCTTTAACTAAAGAACAAATATGTCAGCCAAACAACTCGTATTCGACGAAAAGGCACGCCAGAACATCCTTCGGGGTGTAGAAAAATTGGCCAAAGCCGTCAAAGTCACACTCGGCCCCAAAGGCCGCAACGTACTCATCGACAAAAAGTTCGGTTCCCCCACTGCCACCAAAGATGGTGTCACAGTAGCTAAGGAAATCGAGCTGGAATGCCCATATGAAAACATGGGTGCGCAAATGGTGCGGGAAACTGCCAGCAAGACCAGTGATGTAGCTGGTGATGGAACAACCACAGCAACTGTGCTCGCTGAGGCAATTTACCGCGAAGGTCTTCGCAGCGTAACAGCCGGCGCAAGCCCAATTCATATTCAACGGGGCGTACAGAAAGCGGTGGATGCAGCGGTCGCCCAATTAGCTAAGATTTCTCAAAAGGTCACTAGCAAGGATGAAATCCAACAGGTAGCAACGGTATCCGCCAACTGGGAAGCCAGTATCGGAGAAATTATTGCCGATGCGATGGATCAAGTTGGAAAAGATGGCACAATCACTGTTGAGGAAGCCCGTTCAATTGAGACCACACTTGAGGTCGTTGAAGGTATGCAGTTTGATAAGGGATACCTATCCCCTTACTTCATGACCGATGCAGATACTCAAGAGTGCAAACTTGAGGACGCATATGTACTACTGTATGAGAAAAAAATCAGCAGTTTAAAAGACATTCAACCTATCCTAGAAAAAGTCGTGGCAGCAGGTAATAAGCCTCTGTTGTTAGTCGCTGAGGATATTGAAGGCGAAGCACTCGCAACTCTCGTAGTGAACCGTATTCGAGGCACCCTGAAGATCTGTGCAGTAAAGGCCCCAGGCTTTGGAGACCGCCGCAAGGCTATGATGGAAGATATCGCCATCCTTACTGGCGGGAAATTCATCACCGAGGATCTCGGATTAAAACTGGAAGGGATCGAAGTAAGCGATCTCGGCACAGCCGCTAACATTGTCGTTGAGAAGGAAAATACCATCCTGATTGATGGCGGCGGCAAGGCCAAAGAGATCAAGGGACGTATCGACCAGATCCGTAGACAAATTGAGGAAACCACTAGCGATTATGACCGCGAAAAGCTCCAAGAGCGGCTTGCCAAACTAGCAGGTGGTGTGGCCGTAATTAATGTAGGTGCCGCAACTGAGTCGGAAATGAAAGAGAAAAAGGCTCGCGTTGAGGACGCCCTGCACGCAACCCGCGCAGCGGTTGAGGAAGGGATTGTTGCCGGAGGTGGTGTCGCCCTGCTAAGGACTATACCTGCAATTGAAAAACTCAAGCTGGATGGTGATGAGCAAATCGGCGTCAACATCGTACGCAATGCCGTGGAATCTCCACTTCGTGCACTCACAGAGAACGCCGGAGTAGAGGGCGCGGTCGTTGTACAAGAAGTTCTAAGTAAAAAGGGAACGACCGGATATGATGTAGCAGCCGACAAGTACACTGACCTCATTAAGGCGGGTGTCGTCGACCCTGCCAAGGTAACACGCTCAGCGCTTCAGAATGCATCATCAATCGCCGCACTTTTGCTAACTACAGAGTGCTTGATTACCGATGTGCCTGAGGAAGAAAAGCCTGCTCCTGACCACGGTCACGATCATATGTAAATTAAACTACAACTCCATTCACGAGAGCCGACCTTTTGGTCGGCTCTTTTTTATTGACGCTATTATCTAATTATAAAAATTAAGATACTTTACAGTATCCCATTTATGCCGCCTAAGCTAAAATGTTTCACATGAGGTCACATCGCCTGTTGAAAGACGTTTTTAAAGGTAAATCTGTTCAGCATGTTGCCGAACAGATGAACCTCTCTCCCTCTACTGTCTATAAGTGGGCGGAATCCCCGGATTCAGGATCGGCAAGCGGCATCCCCAATCCCTTGGACAGAGTAGTGGCACTCATTTCAGCTGCTGACGACCCAAGACTAATCCGTTGGCTATGCGAACAATCTAATGGTTTTTATGTGGAAAATACAAATTCGGAAACAAATGGGTCTCCAGCCCAGCGACTTGCTCCCGCCACCAGTATTGTCGTAAAAAAATTTGCTGACTTACTCTCGACTGTGGCGGAGGCCGCAGCAGATTCTAAGATTAACCCTAATGAAGCTCAAAACATCCGACAAGAGTGGGAAAAACTAAAACGAGCAGCCGAGGGTTATGTCAAGTGCTGTGAAGAGGGCAATTTTAAAAAGTTAAGCAGAGACCTCAAGAAGGACTAAGCAACCCTAACCCCTTTAAGAATTCACAGGAACTCCTAGCATCTGTGTGGCAGCAAACCTGCCAACCCCTATCACGACCTGCGTTACAGTTTGAGGGAAGGTCATCCACGTAAGCTATTTTCTCTCCTTGTAATCCAGAAATTTCTTCCAATGCCTCATATATTTTTGACTGAGGTTTTAACGCACCTACTTTGTGTGACAAAACATGACCGCTAAAATTGTCCCAAAAATCATAATTTTTTGAAATATGTCTGACTGCCATTTCGTTGGTATTTGAAAAGGTGTATGTTCGAATCCCTGAACCTGCTATCTTCTGATGAATATCAATCATGCTTGAAATTGGGGTAAATATATCCTCAAACAACATTGCGAAATCAGCCTCACTACCTGCAAAGCCCGTTTCTTTCTTTACTAGCTTATAAAATTCAGAAGAACTTAAAAACCCCGATTCGTATTCAGCAAGTAATGGAGACTGATTCAGATAAGCGTCCAAATCCGCCTCATTCCATTGGCTCTTTCCTGCCATCTTCTTGACAAGAATTGAATAGTCAAAATCCAATAAAACTTTACCTATATCAAAAGCAACTGCCTCAATCATTGCATCTCACGACGGCCTTCCATAGCTCTACTAAGAGTTAAGTCATCAGCAAATTCCAAACCAGTTCCAGCTGGAATTCCATGCGCAATTCGAGTCACCTTCAACGCTTTTGAAGATAGCCTTTGAGCAAGATAAGTACTTGTAGCATCCCCCTCCACATCAGTTCCCAGTGCTAATATAATTTCCTTAACATCATGTAGTCGCGATTCTAGCTCGGATATTCGAAGGTCTTCTGGCCCTACCCCATTAAGTGGAGAAACCTTTCCACCCAAAACGTGAAAACGGCCCGAAAAAGCTCCTGATTTTTCGATGTTAATGACATCAACAGCCGTCTCCACAACACAAATTGAAGATGGGTCACGACCGTTGTCAGAGCAAATCACACATGGCTGTTGCTCCGTAAGTGCACCGCAAATACTACAGAAGCCTACGCGCTTCTTGGCATCCAGAAGGGATTCGGCAAGGCATTCAATTGAAACTGAATCACTTTGAACTAAATGCAGAGCCAATCGTTCTGCTGATCGCGGGCCAATTCCGGGAAGTCTTCCCAGTGCAGCAATTAGAACCGCCACCGGTTCAGGTAATAAAGACATGTGTTAGCTCAATCCAGGCAAATTGAAACCAGACGTCACCTTACTCATCTCCTCAGTCTGGATTTTTTGACCTTCGTCAACGGCATTGTTTACCGCCAATAACACCATGTCCTCCAGTGACTCAATATCCTCGGGATCCACTGCTTCACGTTCAATTTTAATCGAAGTCAGCTTACCTTTACAGGTGGCAATAACTTTCACTGCACCTCCACCACTACTAGCCTCAACAGTTCGATTCGCCATTGCCTCTTCAACTTCCTGTGCCTGCTGCTGAGCCCGCATGGCCTGTTTCATTAATTTATTAATACTTGCCATAAAAATCCTTTATCTAGGTTCGCACATCTACAATT
>CAJWKQ010000097.1 GCA_913041895.1 uncultured Verrucomicrobiales bacterium | reverse complement strand
CCGATGACATGGGTTATGGCGATGTGCAGGCTTTGAATCCTAAATCGAAGATTCCTACGCCGCATCTAAACCGTCTGGCAAAGGAAGGAATGACCTTTACCGATGCGCATTCCCCGTCCGCCGTTTGTACGCCTACCCGCTATGCAACCCTGACGGGCAGGTACTGCTGGCGCAGTCGTCTCAAGAGCGGGGTGCAGAACGGATATGGGACCCCGTTAATCGAGAAGGAACGCCCGACTGTGGCTTCCCACCTTAGGCAAGCTGGTTACCACACCGCGGTCATCGGGAAATGGCATCTTGGACTTGGCTTTCAGAAGGACGCCAAGGGCCAATGGGACTGGAGCCAACCTTTGGATCATTCCCCGGTTGACCTCGGGTTCGACCGTTCCCTGATCATTCCCGCATCCTTGGATTTTCCTCCTTACGTCTATATCGAGGGCCGCAAGATCACCGGATTGCCCGATCGTACTCAGCCCAAGCAGGGCTTTCCCGGATATCTGCGCGAAGGGGAGCTGGGTTCCGATTTTTCCATTATCGATTGCCTGGATCGCCTCACGAAGGAGAGTTGCGACCATATTCACAAGCGGGCGAAAGAGAAAAACCCATTCTTTCTCTATTTCCCCCTGACCGCTCCGCACAAACCCGTCTCGCCACATCCTCGCTTTCAAGGCAAATCCAAGCTCGGGCCTTACGGGGACTTTGTGATGCAGGTCGACTGGACAGTGGGGCAGGTGATGAAGGCGGTGGACGATGCGGGAATCAAGGATAACACCCTGGTCATCTACACAAGCGACAATGCTTCCTTCATGTACCGTGAGTCGGCCAAGGACAAACCGCACCATCTTTCCGATGAATCCCAGCAGATCTACTACGAAGGGGATCATACGGCCAATGGGCCTTGGCGTGGGACCAAGGCGGACGTCTGGGAAGGCGGGCACCGGGTGCCGACCTTTGCCCGATGGCCGAAGGTGATCAAGGCGGGCAGCGTTTGCAAGGAGACGGTTTGTCTGGTCGATTTGTTCGCCACTGCATCCGAGTTGGCCAAGGCGAAGCTTCCCAAGCCGAACGAAGCGGCCCCCGACAGCTTCAGTTGGGCTCCTTTGTTCAATGGAAAACCGGGCCAGTTCAGGCGGGCGCCCGTGATTAATCATTCCGCTTCCGGCATGTTCGCCATCCGGATGGATGAGTGGAAACTCGTACTCGGCAATGGGTCGGGAGGTAGAGAACAACCGAAGGGGCGCCGTTTTACCCCACCCTGGCAACTCTTCAACCTCGAGGAGGACCCGGCCGAAACCATCAACCTAGCTTCCCGGGAAACCGAGCGGGTCCAGCGGATGGAAGCCACACTTTTTCAAATTCTCGCCAACGACAAAAGCCGCAAATAAACATCATGAAAAACTTTGGAAATCTTCTAACATTCCTTTCCCTTTTTGGGCTTGGACTCTATCACCGGTCAATGCCAAGCCACTTAAGATTTTCGTTCTTTGCGGCCAGTCCAATATGGAGGGGCATACAAAGATCAGTACTTTCGAGGTGATGAAAATGGATCCGCTGACCAAGCTTATCCTCGAGGAAATGATTGACGGAAAGGTAACCTCGTTGTCTGCGATCAGTTGTGGATATCCTATTTTATCGGTGGTGGGGACAACAGCCAAAGGGTAAGCCATTCGCCAAACCCTATATTTTTTCCAATATCAAAGAGGACCCAGCGGAAACAAGAAATCTAGTGGATGCAAAAGTTAAAATAGCAGCTCGTCTGGAATCCGCTTTTCATAAAATCCATAAAAACGACCGCTAATAACCTGTGGAACTCGATTTTATGGGAATAACTCCATGAAAATGTGACTCAATCTCATAAAATACTTGCCATTATAAGCTCTTCAGACGATCAAAAGCATCAGCTTAAGGAGATGGCAGAAATAATAGACATGCCAAATAGGATGCGGGCTCAATCTGCAGACACTCTGATCTGTCACTGTTATCAGGTGAGTGCATCAAGTGTCCTTAAAGCCATGGATGAGGGAGACGCTGAGACTATAGATCAAGTGTCTCGTTTAACTGACGCGGGAACGGGTTGTGGGAGCTGTCAATGCCGGATTCAACGTTTACTTTGCGGTCTTCCTGCTGAATGCGGCCCCTGCGCTCTTTGCCCAGGGTGTGGGCATATCAAAACACTGTGTCACTGTCAGGCGGCTTAAATTTTATTTCTCTTTGAGACTGTGTCTGAGTCTCGATACTAAACAAATTTAACTTTTTACACGAGTCGTTTTTGCTTTTCTCGTTTGGTGTGATACCTTCGAGGCGTTCGCGCGTTTGATTATAGGTGCGCGCACCAAAATTTTATTTATGAAGGGTAACGAACAAGTCATTGAAGCATTGAACGCAGGTCTTACTATCGAGCTAACTGCGATTAACACATATTTCATCCATTCCAAGATGCTCCGTAACTGGGGGCTTAATAAATTGGCGGATTATTACTACAAGGAATCAATTGAGGAAATGAAGCATGCTGATGAGGTGATTGACCGTATTCTATTCCTGGATGGTGTGCCGGCTATTTCGCGGTATGACGTGATCAATGTGGGAAGTACGCCACAGGAAATGATAGAAAATGGAATGGCCTTGGAGATTAAGGGAGCTTCTACCTACAACGAGGGGATTAAACTTTGTACTGATGCAAAGGATAACTCCAGTCGTGAGTTAATGGACCGGATGGTCGTGGAATCTGAGCAAAGTATAGACTGGGCTGAGGCTCAACTGGATCTCATAAAGATGACCGGTATTGAAAACTATTTGGCCCAACAGATGGGTGATGCACCGGTAAATTAATAGATAACATTCTTTAAGTCCGTATTTTATCTACGGACTTATGCTCCCGCTTTTCTGGGCCAATTTTTCTCTTTGAACCCATGGCTGTAAGCATAGTGTTATAGACATCAATGCCTTCAGCTTTGACATCCATGGATTGGCCGGTTTTGAAGAGTCCATTGGCGCTGGTGATAGCGTGAAATACTCCGGATAGTTCGCGTTTTACGTTATTGTGCCTACCATCTCCTGACTCGGTAGAAAGGGTTAAGAGTGAGTTTTCAAGAATACTACGACCGTTTACTTCTCTGGTGCTATCAAGACGCTTCAAGAAGTAGGCGATCTCATTCATTTTCATATGTGCATGGGCTCGCAACTGCTTGTTCTCATTCTTTTCGTTAAACTTGTGCCACCACTCATGGCTGCAGCCACCAGAGCCGCCCCGCCGGTGCTCTGCGGCATCGTTGAATTCATATCGTATACGGCCGTTATAGTTATACTTGCCTGTGAGTCGGATGCGTTCGCCTGCAGCCAGAAAGGTGATTGAGCCAAAACGCGCACGATCTATCTCTATGGCTAATGCATAAAGGTCGGCCAAGAGTCGCCATTCGCTCTTGAGTTCCTCCAGCGTAATGTCGATGCCTTCTCCACCCGGGTCAGCAGGACCACCGTGAGGAACTCGTGAACGGGGTGGCAAGGCTGGCCCATTACTCTTTTTGTTTTTTGGTTCAAAGGCGCGTTGCTCAAACTCGCGGATTCGGTCGAGGTGATCCTTGATGCGTGATTTAGAGGCAGTTCCAAGTGGGGAGTTGGGTCCGATGTAAAAACGGTATTGATCAACTAGCGAGTCCAATACGCTGCGCTTCAAACGTTGAGTCCGCGCGTCTACGTCATTGGTTGTGGTTACGGTCCCGAACACGCGATCGAACAGGTCACGGGGTTTTTCCTGCATACGTGCGGCTATAGTTCCATCAAGACTATAACTGTGATGATAACGGCCTACGCGGCTGCGTCGGAAAAAAGTGCCGGCCACAAGTGAGGGCACCATGCCTACAGGCAAGCCGGTAGGATGATGGGCATGCCGAATGACCTGATCAATGGAAGGGCCACCAGCTTTGGCTTCGCCCCCAGCTGGTTCGGCTGTGAAAGAGGCAGTGGCTCCGTCAAAGTGGGCATTAATACCGCGCACATCGCAGCGGACATGATCCACATTGCGCATAATAAGCAACTTATCCTTCAATGGCTTTAGTGGTTCCAAGACATCATCAAAGCCCTCATTCTGTAAAGGTGCGGGAATGCCAAGCCCGAAAAATATATTAAAAGCACGCGTGGGCACCTTGGTTTTAGCAGCACCCAGTGCATTGGTGGCAATCATCTCTTCTACCAGTGGTAGTCCGATAGTAACAGTTCCCAAACCCTGAAGCAGAGTGCGTCGATTCAGATGTGACTTCATTCAGTGTTCTCCGGTGGTTGGATTTGGAATAATTCACTAACCGCGATTGCGGTAATAAGGTTTGCATAAGTGCCGCCAGATTTCCAGCCGGCTTGATGGATGGTTTGCATGCTTCGGGCGTCTCGCGGGCCCAAAGGGCGGCCAAGGGCAAATTGCGTAAGTTTCCATGTAATACTTTGTCGTACACGATTGCTGTCAGCAAGGTGGTTCATCAATTCTTTGGAGGTCCGGTAAGTAATCGGCTTGGCTTCGCCGGGAAAAAGAATTTGGCCGTCCTCCCGCAGGCGGTTGCCGTGATTGTCCTTTTCAAGATAGGATCCCAAGCCGTCAAAGCGCTCTAGCCCGAATGCTAGCGGTTCAAACTTGCTGTGGCATCCACCGCAGTTGGTGTTGGCGATGCGTTTCTCGGCGATCCCACGTTGGCTCAGGCCTGGCTGACTAGGCACTGGTGTTGTGTTGACACAGGGTGGAGGATCTTTGACGACTCCTCTCAGTAGATCTTGCATCACGAACAAACCGCGCGTGACCATTGACGCATCATCGCCACCGCGCGTGAGTACGCTTCCGTGAGTCAATAGACCCCCGCGTGAAGGTATCTTGGTGAGATCATAGCGCAGTGTGCCTTTGCCAGTTTGTAATGGAGTAAGTCTGTAGTGTTGGGCCAGCTGGGATGTAAGATAGCTAAACTGGGCATTGAATAGGTCAGATAGTGGACGATTTTGTTTCCAAACAATTTCCTTGAAGAACGCGATTGTCTCCGCGCGCATATCATCTGCTAGAGAGGGGTTCCATCTGGGAAAATGGTTTTTGTCCGGGCGTAGATTGGCGAGGTGGCCAAGGTTGAGCCACTGACTCAGAAACTGTACGGATCGATCCACCGCTCGCGGGTCTTTAAGCATGCGGTTGATCTGGATGCGAATTTGTTCGGGGCTGGATAACTTGCCTTGATCGGCGGCAGCATAAAGTGCCTCGTCGGGTGGGGCACCCCAGATTAGGTAGCTCAGGCGTACTGCCAGTTCGAAGTTGCCCACGCGCCCTCCGGTGAACTGGTTTTCCATGCGGTAAATGAACCGTGGCGATTGGAGCATGGCTTGAAGCACAAGTCCGACAGCCTCCTCGTAGCTGCCGCCATTGGCAACAACCGACGTAGTGATACCTCGATACAGAATCACTTCTCGTTTCTCCAGCGGCCCGCGCAGCGTCCAGCGCCCGAGTTTTTCAAGGAAGGCGGACATGTCCTTATCTGTGAAGCTATGCTTCCTGGAAAATCGTTTTGCATAGGTGATGACATCCATCCGATTGACGATGAGTTCGGCGAGTTTTGCGTAGGCATTGATGTGTTGTAGATCTATATTCAGATTGTAGGCAGTATTAGCGAAACCATCCGCTCTAAGGTCGGGTGGCAACAACGCTCGGGCATGAGTGCTGATATCCACGCCTGTTGCGGCGGATACAGTGGCGATGTATTCTCTCACGGTCAGGCGGCGGATCCAGTTTCCGCTGGTCTCATTGCCTTGTGCGTATATTGCAGGATCAATGCGACTTAGTGTCCATTTCGCTCCTCCATCAATCCACTGTTTCAGTAGTGCCTTCTCCGGTGTAGACAATGGCGTGCGTTTCTTGGGCATTTCATTTTTTGCTACTGCTTCCCATAGTGCGCTGATTTCATATTTACCTGGCACAATCATGTCTTTATTGGCGAAGGCGGTAAGCTTTTGAGAGAGATCTAAATCACCCTTGCCAGTAGCAGGATCATGGCATTCCAGACAATGCTTAGATAAAAGTGGGGCAATCTTGGTTTCAAACAAGTGCTCATTTTGTGCAGCCGCAAGTTTGGTCGGATCCATCTTCGCTTGGGCTCCGGATTTAAAATGAAGCGCTACTTCTTTTGCGCTCAAATCGCGGTTGTATATGGCCACCAGATACAGTGTGCCTAGCCACGGCCGTTCGCCCGAGAGTTCATTGCCTAGTGCAAGACGATATGAGCTGTCCCAATTGGACATTGTGCCCGCAGTCATCTGTCCTTTTACTTTTTTCCCGTTCACATAGAGGGAGGCATTTCCCGAGCTATCGCGCACATACACTGCATGAGTTAGTTTTCCAGATAGTATGGGAGTTGTTTCAATGGCGGGCATGCCATTTTTGCTTGTACGTGTGGTACGTAGTCTCGACTGCAGGTTGGCGACTTCTTGGCCAATGGTAAAATTTCTTTCAGAAGTGTTTTTTGAAATAGTGACGAGCCGAGCAGGGCCATCCTGCTTCAAGTTGCCCGGCTTGAACCATACCTCGACGGTAATTTCGTTGGATTGTTTAAGAGCGTTGAGCATCCTGATAGGAGGGCGTTCGGAAGTTATAACAGTGCCTTTTATGATTTCTAATGAACCGTTTGTACGCCTGGTGTTCCCTTTTGCTCTGATGCGGAGATCCAAGGCTGGTTTCAGTCCTGAGCGGTCCTTTACAATCGGGCCTTCTATTGTATTGAAGTCATAAAAGGCCAATAGCCCATTATCCACCTGTTCTGCTCCCCGAGCAGTTATTGTGAAAGCCAGTATCAAGGCTAAAATGGGCTTCATCAGGTCCATATTCATACTGAAATTCGTTGATCGCAAGATTGTTTTGTGCGGACAAACTGTTTGGGACCCATTAAACTCATTACATGATCAAGCGCGTGTTCTTCCTGCTAGTGTCGCCTGTATTACTCACGGTGGTAGTCAATGCCGATTGGTTGCAATTTCAAGGTGATGCGCGCCGTTCAGGTAATCTACCTGAGGTAGTATTGACCGATTCTTTGGCTTTGGCGGCAGCTATTCCCTTAACTGATGCTATTCAGTCCGGTCCGGTGGTTGCTGGTGAAGTGGTTTATATCATGGATGGCTCAGGAGTGGTCCATGCCATCGATTCAAAAACATTCCAAAAGAAATGGGTCTTTAAAACAGATGGAGGACTTGCTAATTGCAACAATGTTGCAACCCCTGCAGTTGTTGGAGATTTTTTACACGTGGGAACCACTGCCGGTTTTTACTACGTGATCGATCGAAAAACAGGAAAGTTGATTCATCGTATTGATTGCAAGGAACCTATTTTCTCAGCGCCAGCAGTGGGAAACGGGCGGGTTTATTTCGCCACCTTGGGAGCACGGGTGTATGCCGTATCACCAAAAGGTAAAACGGAGTGGACTTGGGATTTTGTAAAAGAGGTTATCGGGTTTAAAGGAAACCGGTGGCTTGGTGCAGATTGGGTAAAGTTTCGCGGTGATCGTGTGACATGGAAGGATCATTTTGTCTGTTCGCGTGATATTTCTCTGATGGGCAAAACGCTTGTGATGCCTGCAGGTGGGCGGACAGTCTTTCTGGAGGATGTTGGGGCAAAGCCAAGGTTACGAAAAGTAGCTGTGATTCCTCAATTTGCAGGTACGGAATTTCCCGCGACTTTGGGCCAAAGTATTGATGCTGCTGGTAACGTATATGTGCAGTGGCATCGGCGTGACAATGCGGGTCGGGTTGAGAAGATGTGGCTGGAAGGTGATGAATTAAAAGTTGATTTCATCAAAGGGACACAGACCGATATCCGCACCCCGGGCATGCTGAGCTTTGCTCCAGTTGCAGTGCGTGAAGATGCAGTGTACCGGGTTCGACCAGAGCAAGGTATGGGCCTTTGTCGGCATATCGGTGAAAAAACAGAGGTATTAAATGCTGCTGCGTCGATTGGTTCAGCGATACTGACACGGGACCATGCCGTATATGGCAGCCTTGATGGTAAGGTGCATATTGTGCCCTTGGAAGGTGGCAAGGCGCAATCGTTACCAACGGCTTTTGACGCACCTATTACTGCCCCGCTAGCGGTTTCTGATGGTCATATTTATGCGGGGAGTGAAGATGGGTATCTCTATATTTTCAATCAGGGAGGTAAATCGGCATTGCCGAAAAAGGACTTAGGAATGTGGAAAATTCGAAGTCCGCTTAAAGGTCCATTAACAGGTAGTAAATTTGATTGGTATACCAATTACGGTGACTTTGCTGGCAGTAATTCAAACGATCAGGGCCTCAAGCCACCCTTGAGAATGCGTTGGGCTAGGCGTATGGAAGGGACGGTGAAGCATCTTCCGGTTTGTGGAGGTGGTCGCCTTTACACACATACCGCTGAGGGGCAGATTATTGCTGCAGAGCAGGATACCGGCCGTGTTCTTTGGAGGCGCTATTGGCCCGGCGGTTTTCTTTCCTTTACTTCACCTCTTTACGTGAAAGGCAAATTGCTCATTCCACAGGGAGGAATTAAGCAGTCCTATGTTCTTTGCCTTGATGCAGAGACAGGTAAGTTATTATGGAAACAACCCTTTACTGGATCACCCGGCTGGAGTCGCCAGTTTCCGCCCGTTGTTCACGGTAATGTTGCCATTTATGCTTCCGGTTCGGGTGAGTATGACTATCAGGGCTCTGAACAATATTTCACTTTTGGGGGTAAGCCAAAGGATCATGGTGGGCGCGAGGTGATGAGTTGGATTTATTCAAATACCAACCCCTATTACCCCAAGAATCATCGACCGCGTATTTGGGCGTGGGATCTTGATACGGGGAAATTACTTTGGGAAAAGGATTTTACAAAATATGGACGCGGTGGGAATGACTGCGGTATTTGTATACTTGATGGGAAATTGTATTATTCGGTGTTCTTCGGTTATGCGACTAGTGAGAAACAGAGGCGCGGATTGCCTGTGGAGAACAACGGTTTCACTGCTTGTCTTGAGCCAAAGACAGGGAAAATTGTGTGGTCTACAACCGAATATTTTGTGACGGCCAAATGCACTCTGAGTGCACGTGATGGCCGTGTTTACATCGGTGGATTTAATCGTGCAAAGGAAGGTACGAATGACCGGCACGTCTGGTGTCTGGATGCCAAGGATGGTCGTCTTGTTTGGAAGTCTGATGCGGTTACCTCCGCACTTAACGTCGTGACGGTTGGTAAACGATTCATCTTTTCGAACGCCTTGCGAGGTAAGGGTAATGTGTATGATCATAAAACCGGTAAGGTTGTAGATAGTATTGGTCACAATTATGCCTGCTGCCGCTTTACCATGTCTGAACCCTACGTCCTCGGGGCTAATATGGATATGATTGACCTGTCCAATAATGGTAAACTTGTCTCCACTGGTCCTGCGATTGATTCGCGTGAATGCTTGGGAGCAGTTGTTTCCAATGGACGCATATTCTACACCTCTCAAGCCAGCGGTTTTGTCGTTTCGCAAACCTTTGGTAAGGAAGCAGAACAGGTTTCTGCGGTAT
This sequence comes from uncultured Verrucomicrobiales bacterium, assembly GCA_913041895.1. GTDB lineage: Bacteria > Verrucomicrobiota > Verrucomicrobiia > Limisphaerales > UBA1100 > UBA1100. Next base: position 1,635 of record CAJWKQ010000097.1, on the reverse strand, counting down.
GGGAACGGCCCTAAGTTGTCACAGCTTCAGCATACTGCGCTTGCTTTCACAACAAGGATGCAGCCGAGCCTTCTTGTGTATCATCAAACAACATCGTTTTGGTTTAATATCCACATGACCATACCTAAGAAGACAGATGCCACAGGAGAAGTAGCAAGCCAATCCAGTCCAGGTGGCAATCAAACCTGAAGTGACTGCAGCACTCGCATATGTCTTCGTTGCCATCGTCTAGCGGCGTGCGGTAATCAGGGCAGGGATGGATATCATCCAGGGGTATGAGAAATTATTCTTCGTGCTGAACTTGGGAGAGAAAACGGAATTTCAAGGCGGTAAAGAGTGCGGCTAACATGAAACCCCAAAACAAGACGGCCAAGGCTTTGACAATGCCTTCTACGATTATGACAGTACTACCGATTATGTCAGTACTACCCATGCCAATCTTGAAAACCATTACGATGATAAAATCCAGGATACTTGCCATAACCCCGGCAAGAATTGCCAATCGGGAAGTCAGTTGGCAGATCATGGCATTTTTTCTTAGATCATTGTTGATGGGGTCGGTACTGGATTCGGGCTCCGGCAGGATAAATGCATCCCTGAGGCAATACCAGAGATCAGAAATAGAAAATGCCACCAGTAATCCGCCAAAAGATATCCCCAAAAGAAGAAATAAATGATGTATATAGCACAAAGCCCCGATGAAACCAAAATTCATTCCGCCGCCTGTACCGCCTGCAGACCATGCAACCCCGAAGACAAAAGAGAAGAATGCCAGACCTGCGCCCACCAATATGCCCCCCAGTCTGAATAATTTGCTCATATTTTTTTCCTTATTAACCCCGGGAGTTTACATCCACTTACAACCTGATCGTCAGTAAAAAACTGTTACCAAAATTTTCTATTGTTCCCTAAAACGCAATCGTGGGGATTTACCTTGCTGTTGGCCTCTTCGGGTTTAATTCCCGGCTTCCTTGGGGATCTCCGGAATACCGGGAGTTAGGAGTGTGTTCGGTAATATTTTAAACATACCTTCCTTGAGTGAGGACGTCCCGTTTTCTGGGACCAAACCAATTTCTTGAATGTTGGCATCAATCCTAATACTAATAGGGTCGAGCCAGTGGCCTGTGTCATTCCTGCCGTCCGCAAGTTCCAGGCTATGATCAGTGTTGCTAAAAAAGCCCTGATATCCTACCTGAGGCGACAACTTCAGTTTTCCATTGGCGGAAATGAAAAAACTACTGCCGTACATATCTGATGTAACGTCAACGTCGTTATCTGTGTTCGCGTTCACAATTAAATATTTATTATCAACATGAACACCCAAACTTCCATCTTCATGAAACTGTATATTGTGTACCCCATATGTTTCCTGATGCCCATGATGGCTGTCAGATTCAGATGTATTTGAAATAGGAAGGTTCCTTTCAAAGGCATCCCGACGACCGGCTTGGTAACCCCATACCTTTAGTTTCCCTGTGGAGGTAGCCAAGGCAATACGGTGCGACTCGTCCGAGCGCGCTAGTGCAATATGATATTTGGTTCCAGACTCGATAAATATGTCTGAATTTTGGGTGTGTAGTGGGGTTAATATGCCAATTGAATTTTTTGTTTTATCTGGGCTTATTTCAAAGATGG
>CAJWKQ010000096.1 GCA_913041895.1 uncultured Verrucomicrobiales bacterium | reverse complement strand
GTTTCAATAGATTGGGCGGCCCTCCCCGGCACAGTTAAACGCTATCAGAAAACCGTGGGTGAAGAAAGCTTAAGACTTTTTTGGAGCTTTTTTCTTCGCGCTTTTGGGTGCCTTGGGTGCGCGTGGCTCGAATTCAAAAGCGGTCTGTTTCTTTTTCTCGTCCCACACAAGATAGGCTTTGAAGGGGCGCCCTTTTTTGGAAATAAATTTCTCGAGTAAATCAGTCTTGCCGGTTTCAAGCAGCTTGGCAACTTCCTCACGTGTCATTTCCCGCTGAAGGATCACCTTGCCGGTGCTAAACTTACATTTCTTTTCAGGGGTTTTTTCACAAACATATCGCATGCCATGTTCAAATACACTGGCACCGCAAGCCAGACATTTGCCGACGGGTTCCTGACCGCTGAAATCGGGTGGCTCCTCATCCTCTTCATCATTGCCGAAATCAAACTCCACTTTTTGCTCATCAGTAATGTGAATGATTGCCGCAAAGGGCCGCCCCATTTTGCTGCGGAACCCCTGCAAAGGGCCGATGGTACGGTTGGTGAGTAGTTCCTCCACTTCCGGGATTTCAAAAAATCGTCCGCCCATGGCCTTGCCAAAATCGAAATCGCAGTCGGGCTTGCTGCAGCTGAATCGACGGTAGTTTTCCTTTATTAGTCCACCGCACTTTGGGCAGGGAGTTGTTAGTTCTACGTAGTCGCCGGGGATGGTATCGTTTTCATAACTCTTGGCACGGTTGACGATTTCCTCGGTCATACTGCGAATTTCGTTCATGAAAGAATCGCGGTCCAATTTGCCGCGCTCAATTTCATGCAGCTTATTTTCCCAATCGCCGGTGAGTTCAGGTTTTGAAAGAGCCTCCACTTCCAGACCATTGAGTAAGGTGATCAACTGAAAGGCCTGTGCAGTGGGAATGAGTTCGCGGTTTTCGCGGACAAGATATTTGTGGCGGATGAGTTCCTCAATGATGTTCGCTCGGGTGGCCGGTGTGCCAAGTCCCTTTTCGCTCATGGCTTCACGCAATTCTTCGTCGTCAACCAAACGACCCGCATGCTCCATGGCGCTGAGGAGGGTAGCCTCAGAATAACGGGCAGGGGGCTTGGTTTCCTTTCCTTCCACCTCAACCTCAGTGGTTTTAACCTTTTCACCGGATTTTATGGGGGTGAGTGTTTCGCCTTGCTGGTCCTTGCCATACACTTCGTGCCACCCAGGCTTCACCATTACTTTCCCTTCGGTTTTGAAAGGCTCGTTTTGTACACGAGTGATACGCGTAGTAACCTCAAACTCTGCGCTCGGGTAAAATATCGCCAAAAATCGTTTTGCGATGAGGTCGTAAACTTTTTGTTCCTGCTCCTTTAAATTTTTTGGTGCTTGAAGAGTGGGGATAATCGCAAAGTGATCAGAAATTTTTGAGTTATTAAAAATGCGTTTATTACTCGGCACTACCCAGTCGTTTTTTAGCACTTTGTCTGCCAGTTGGCCGTAATGGCCAGCAGCTAGTTGCTCAAGGGTTTTGCGTACTGTTGGAGGATAATCCTCGGGCAATGCTTTGGAATCAGTACGCGGATAGGTGCAAACCTTATGGCGTTCGTACAATGCCTGAGCAATTGCCAGAGTGTTGCGTGCGGAGAATCCAAATCGGCTGTTGGCATCTCGTTGCAGCGTGGTGAGATCGTAAAGAAGTGGTGGGGCTTGTTTGCTGGGTTTACTTTCCTCAGCCACTTCTCCGGGTTGACCTTCACAGGTGGTCTTGATGGTTTCGGCTTTTGCCTGATCCCAGATGCGTTCAGCACGTTTATGGACATCATCTTCATCGCGCTTGAAGTTTTCATCAAACCAACGCCCCGTATATTCGCCGGCGTCTGCCTGAAAGGTCGCGTGCACTTCCCAGTAATCTTGTGAGACAAAATCTTTGATTGCCTGTTCCCTCTCCACGACTACCGCGAGGGTGGGGGTTTGTACTCGGCCAACGGTGGTTAGGAAAAATCCGCCGCCTTTGGAGTTGAATGCAGTCATTGCCCGAGTGCCGTTGATCCCAACCAACCAGTCAGCTTCACTTCGACAAGTGGCAGCTGCAGCCAGTGGGAGCATGGATTCATCATCCCGTAACTGAGTGAACCCCTCACGAATTGCGGCTGGGGTCATGGATTGAAGCCATAGCCGTTTGGAGGGCTGTTTGGATTTGGCGTGCTGGATGATATAGCGGAAAATGAGTTCTCCTTCACGGCCAGCGTCACAAGCATTAACGAGGGTGTCGACATCCTTGCGTTTCATTAGCCGCTTCAAAACTTTCAAGCGAGATTCGCTTTTGGCAATCGGCTTGAGAGTAAATTGAGGAGGCAGATGTGGTAATTTGTCGAAAGACCATTTACCTCGCTTGATGTCATGCTTCTCGGGAACTGCCAGCTCGAGCAAGTGGCCAACTGCTGAGGAGATCACATATTCATCATTCTCAAAGAAGTCCTTACTCTTGTCACGTTTCGCCTTGAGTACCTTGGCGATATCGGTGGCTACCGACGGTTTCTCAGCGATGACCAGTATTTTGCCCATGCGTGATTTGCGGGGTTTAGGGGCCCTTGGGCCTTTTGGCAACCCTTTTCACTGACGCTCTTCCCGGTAGATTTATTTGAAAAATCTTTTTTAGCACGGTCTTACAGGGCTCTTCGTGCTAAATTGCATGGCCATGGCCGAGGGCTATTTTTCCAGTGATGAGACCCGAGCGGAAAGGGTGCAGAACCTCTTTGAGGTGATTGCTCCAAGATATGATCTTATCAATGATTTGCAAAGTTTGTGGCTTCATCGCTACTGGAAACGTCGCCTTGTATCCCTGTCAAATCCCTCATCTGGCCAGAGGGCTTTGGATCTTTGTTGTGGAACTGGTGACGTGGCTTTTGGGTTGGCCGCACATGGCGTAGAAGTGACGGGAATGGATTTCAGCCGAGCCATGCTGGAGCATGCCGGAGAAAGAAATTCGGCATCCGAAGTGACCTTTCAGTGGGGTGATGTATTAAATACCGAATTGCCTGACAACCATTTTGACATCGTCACGATTGCTTATGGCTTGCGCAATCTCGCTGATTTTGAGGGTGGTCTCAAAGAAATGTACCGCGTTACCAAACCTGGCGGGCGAATGTTGATTCTGGATTTTGGTAGGCCGACTTTCGGTCCTTGGCGTTGGGTGTATTCCACTTATCTTCGATGGATGGTACCGGTTTTCGGCAGGGTCTTTTGCTCTGATGCCCCTGCTTATGCCTACATTCATGAATCACTGGAAAATTATCCTGCACAGGACGGAGTGGAAAAAATTCTGTGGGAACTGGATTGTAGTGAAGTTGCTCTCCACCGAATTCTTGGCAGTGCCATGACCATCAATGTGGGAGTGAAATAGCTGCTCTACATGTGAAAAGAAAATTTCTTTAGACGGTTTTCACTCGTGATGATCCCCTTGGCCCGTTAGTCTCTTCTGCCTCTTATAGTACAATGTTAGCCAAACGCGTGATTCCCTGTCTCGATGTCCATGATGGACAAGTGACCCGTGGTGTGCAGTTTGGCAAGGCCGAGGCCGGGGAACTGCGCAATGTGGGTGACCCGGTGGAGTTGGCCCTTGCCTACAATGATCAGGGGGCTGATGAGATGGTTTTTTTTGATATCACCGCCACAGCTCATGAACGTAAAACGATTGTAGATGTGATAGAGCGAGCGGGGGACCAGTGTTTCATGCCGCTGACAGTAGGGGGCGGTATTCGCACCCTTGAAGATATGAGTACGATGCTTAAGGCGGGGGCCGACAAGGTAAGCATCAATTCCTCAGCGATTGCCAATCCCAAGCTCATTGGTGAGGGGGCGGCGAAATTTGGCAGCCAATGCATTGTGGTGAGTATTGATGCCAAGAAGACTGGCGAAGAAGAGTGGAGAGTTTTTACCCATGGGGGTCGCAAGGAAGCGGGCTTGGATGTCATTGAATGGGCTAGGGAAGCGGTGAAATTGGGGGCTGGGGAGATCGTATTAAATAGTATTGATGCAGATGGCACCAAGGCCGGTTATGACATTGAGATTACGCGGCGTATCAGTGAAAATGTAGGAGTACCGATTGTAGCCAGTGGCGGTGCAGGCAACTTAGATCACATGGTGGATGTCTTGAAGGAAGGCAAGGCGGACGCGGTATTGGCCGCGAGCATCTTTCATTTTGGCGAATACACCGTGGGCGAGGTGAAAGAGCATCTGGCTAGAGCGGATATTCCGGTGCGGTTGGTGTAGCGAATTTGACCAGTTCAGGTACATGGGTTTCACTCTTGCCACCTTTCCTCAGGTCAATAGAATCTCTATCCTATGCAGTGCCCGGCTTGTAGTCAGCAAATGGAGCCCGTTGTTTTCGGGGAAATTACCGTGGATCGGTGTACCGGGTGTCAGGGCATCTGGTTTGATGCTATGGAGTGCGATCAGCTCATGGCTTTGCCCGGAGGTTCTACGCTGGATACAGACTGCATCTGGGATCGTAATCCTGAAGGGGAATCTCCCTTGGCCGATACGCCCGGCGGTTATAAAGGGGTTAATTGTCCCCGTTGCCAAACCAAGATGAACCCGGCCTGGTTGCGTCGCAAAAAAAACACACATCGTGGCGCAATTGTTTTCGAGAAATGTGGCCAATGTCAGGGGTCCTACTTTGATGCGGGCGAATTTTCTGATTTGGCTGGGGCGTAGAGAGCTGCTCCATCCAAAATTTTTTTCCTGTGCTGCAACAGTGCCCTGCGGTAAACCTCACCCATGTCTTTTATCGATAATCTGAAATTCAATGACGATGGACTCATCCCAGCCATCATTCAGGAGGAAGGCACCGGGCGCGTGCTCATGATGGCGTGGATGAATGCCGATTCCATTGCCGACACTCTCAAGACAAAAAAAACGCATTTCTGGAGTCGCAGCCGCCAAAAATACTGGATGAAAGGTGAGAGCAGTGGGCATACCCAGGAGGTAAAGGATTTTGCCTACGATTGTGATGGCGATACGCTGCTCATTCAGGTGGCCCAGGAAGGAGCTGCTTGCCATAAAGGCTACAAGAGCTGTTTCTTTACTTCCGTGAAGAACGGTGACTCAGAGATCACTGAGGAGCGTCTCGTTGATCCCGATGAAGTATATGGCAAGAAGTAAAGGTGAGTGAAGATGCACACATTACTCCTTCGCGCGATGAGTTTTTGACTCACGCTCAATCAGGAAATCTGATTCCGGTTTACCGCGAGATCCTCGGCGATTTCGAGACACCCTTATCGGCTTACCGGAAAATTCGTTCCGATGGGGAGGCATTCCTGTGTGAGAGTGTGGAGGGTGGAGAACATTTAAGCCGGTACTCTTTTGTAGGCTGTAATCCACGCGGGATTATTCGGCAGGATGGGAATCAAGTGCAGGTGGTGGAAGAAGGCAAGGTTACCGCAACCTATACTGTGAGCCGTGAGGAGGGGGATAACCACGTTCAGGATGGTCTGGAAGTAGTGGAGAAAGTGCTGGGACGTTATCAGGCGGTGGATTTGCCGGGCTTACCGCGCTTTACCGGCGGGGCGATGGGATTTGTGGGCTACGAATTTATCCACGATGTGGAGCCGGTGGTCCCTCGCCCTCCCAAGGATGAACTAGGGACGCCCACGATGTATTTTTTGATTGCCGATGAGCTTCTCATCTTCGATCGCGTCCGGCAGACAGTAACGATATTGGTTAATGCTATTATTGAAGAGGGGGCTAAGCCTGAGGATACTTATGAGGATGCAGTGGATGAAATTGATCGTCTTGTTTCTCTTTTAGAGCAGCCCAGTGAACATCGGCCTGTAACTCTTGCCTCAGAACCGCCTTCGCCATCCTTTGAGTCAAATATGCAAAAGGAGACTTTTCTAGCTAACGTGGCCAAGAGCAAGGAGTACATTCAAGCGGGTGACATTATTCAGGTGGTGGGTTCGCAGCGTTTTTCAACTGAAGTGAAGGCTGACCCACTGGATGTGTACCGGGCGGTACGTTCCATCAATCCTTCACCTTATATGTTTCTTTTGGAACTGGATGGTTTCTCGCTTGTAGGCGCTTCACCTGAAATTCATGTGCGTAGTGAGGAAGGCAAGGTGCAGATACGGCCTATTGCCGGCACCCGGCCAAGAGGGGAAACGGAGAAAGAAGATTTGTCACATGAAGAGGAATTATTAGCTGATCCCAAGGAGCGCGCTGAGCATGTGATGTTGGTGGATCTTGCTCGTAACGATATCGGTCGCGTGTGCGAATACGGAAGTGTGCAGGTGGCTGACCTCATGGTCATTGAGCGTTATAGCCACGTGATGCACATTGTATCGAGTGTGACAGGGCAGCTTAGTGCAGACAAAACTCCATATGACTTGATGCGTACCACTTTCCCTGCGGGTACACTCGCCGGTGCACCGAAGATCCGGGCTATGCAGATCATTAGTGAATTCGAACAGACCGCCCGCGGACCATATGGAGGGACCGTTGGCTACTTCAGTTTCAATGGGAATCTGGATTGCTGTATTACTATTCGCACTGCTCTACTTAAGGATGGCAAGGCCTACGTCCAAGCGGGAGGAGGCTGGGTCAATGACTCGGTGCCCGAAACTGAGTTTCAGGAAACGGTCAACAAGGCCAAGGCCATGATTAAGGCGGTTGCTTTGGCGGAGCATTGCGTCAGTGGTTCATAAAATTTTCCACTATTGCGTCCTTGGTTCAAAGCTGGTTTAGTCCGTCTCCCGAAACACTGAAAAATATGGCCACAGAACGTTCACTCATTTTACTTAAACCCGATTGTCTCGAAGGAAACCATGCCGGTGAGGTGATCGGTCGTTTTGAAAAGGCAGGCTTTGAGATTCGCGCCGCCAAGCTTATTGCCCTCACCGATGAATTGCTAAAGGAGCACTATGCCCATATCGCAGACCGGCCATTTTTTCCTGAGATCGTCGAGTTTATGAGTTCCCGCCCGGTGCTCGCGTTGGTTTTAGAAGGTGAAAACGCTGTAACAGCAATTCGTGATTTGCTTGGCCCAACCGATTCTACTCAGGCTCCAGCAGGGTCAATCCGAGGAGACATGGGCACTACGAGTATGAAAAATATCTGCCACGCTTCTGACTCGGTTGAAAACGCCGCCATTGAAGTTAAGCGTTTTTTTGAAGTAAACGAAGTTCATTAGCATCGGCGCTTTACCCGCCATGAATCCAGCTGAGTTTTTGTCTGTTATTTACGCTCGCCATTGCCAACGAGCTTTTACATCGGAGACTGTCTCGCGCGAAATGCTTGAAGCCATTCTTCTTGCTGCTGGGCAGGCTCCCTCAGGTAAAAACTCTCAGCCTTGGCATGTAACTGTTGTCACAGGAGGAAAACGTGACCAACTCAGTTCAGCTCTTTGTGATGCCTACGATGGAGGTGTAAAGCCAAAGCCCGATTATGATTATTCTCTTATGCCTGGCCCTGAGCAGTGGTTGGCTCGGGCTCGAAATTGTGGCTACTCTCTTTTTGAGCTCAAAGGTATTGCGCGTGATGATATACCTGCTCGCAAGGCTCATGGTCGGGAAAACTTTGAATTTTTTGGCGCTCCAGTTCACATGATCTTTCATCTGCCTGCCGGTTCAGAGCGGGGTAATTTTCTCGATATGGGAATGTTTATGCAAAATGTAATGCTGGGAATTACAGCTCATGGATTGGGAGGATGCCCACAGTTTAGTGTTGCTGGTTATGCTGACATTGTTCGTTTAACACTAGGATTGGATCCGGATCAATGGATCGTTTCGGGATTGTCACTGGGATACTCCGATCCACATGCGAAGGTTAATACCTTTGTTCCTGAACGCCTCGCCTTAAAAGATTTTGTGTCTTGGTCAGCGTAGTGAAAAAAATCCAATCGCCAGAATCCAATAATTCGGCAATATTCAGGAACCAACCATTCAAACAGGATAATGAGTGAAGAAAGTTACATCAAAGCCCCATGTTGTGAATGCAACGGGCGTGTTTCTTTGCCATTGGATGCAGTTGGAGTGGATTTCAACTGTCCACATTGTGGAGCGGGTCTACAGATGCTGCTTAAGCATGTATGTGAACACTGTAACGGAAAGCTTTCTTTTGATAACACCCCGGATGCCATTGGGACTGAGATTGAATGCGGTCATTGCCAGAATCAAACTATCCTATCTCCATCGACTTTCTCAACTGAGGATTTGGAAGAGGTAGTTACTACAACCGAATCGGGGGATGAAGAATCTGGAGAGAAAGAGGAACCAGTGGAGGCGCATTCGGATCTTGTTGAGGATAAGCAAAAACGGAGCGGTCCACCTCGGCCTCGTGCTGGCAGACGTGGATCAGGACCTCCACGCCCAAGAAAGAAAAAGTCAGACTCGCCAAAGTCGGCTACAGAAAATGAGGACGGAGCAGCTGCTCCGGAGACAATAGGTCGTCGCTTGGCCGGATCAGGTAGTGAAGCTAAATCTCAGAATGTTCCTGCTCAAAAACCAAAACCAAAATCTTCAATTACACAATCCAGGCCTGCCCCCACGCGATCGAGCAGGATAGAAAGTGTGGAAGAAGCACGGGCTCCTTCTCCGCGAAAAGGTGCGGCACCTCCGCCAGTTCCCACAGAGTCAGAGCAACACGCAGAATCCAGCAAAGATCCAATGGACCCGATGAGTGATGTGGGTCCTGGAAGTTCAGCAGAAAATCCACGGCCAGTGGGTGGAGGTGGCTCTAGCCCGGCCCCGGTTCAACGCAAGGTAGCAGGAATGGGAGGAGGGGCATTGAGCTCTGGTGATTCTCCGTCTACTCCGAAATCCGTCGGCAAAAAAGATCCTGTTCCTGAACCTGTGAAAAGAAAGGTGGTAAAGGAAGATGAGGATGGTGAGCCAAGATCAATCCCTAAATGGGCAATGGGGCTTGGTGGTGTAGGACTGCTGCTGCTGTTCGTTTATTTCCTGTTGCCGACTGCGGTGGAGATTTTTGATGTAGGTTTAGCGAGGGATATACGCGAATACACTCGCTTTCAGTTCGGAGGAAAGATGAGGGTTAATTCTACAGAGGATTTCAAGTGGGACAATGCTTCAGTTAAATTAAATTCTCCGTCTGGCATTTCTGGTGTAATTTATGTCACCGGAAGTGTACGTAACGATTCCGACAATAATTACAAGGAAGTTGAAGTGCAAATAGAGTTATACGATGCGCAAGGACAAACCATGGGGCAGACCATGGATTTCACCAACCAACTTGGGTCTAATTTGACCTGGAGTTTCAGAGCAGCATGCCCTTGGACCAATGCTGCAACCGCCAAGATTACAAAGGTTGTTGCAAAATAATGAGTTTCGATTTCTGAAGGTGGTTTTCCGTGGGGCCGTGTAGTTTTTTTCGAACAACTGCCACTTGACCGTTTTGCGTAGACTCCCGTTATATGCCCGCGCTATGGCAGTGAAGACGCAGGTAGAAAATAACTATTTGGAATTTAAAAAATCCAGCATCCACAATTACGGGGCATATGCCAAAAAGCCGATTGCAAAAGGCGTCCGCATTATAGAGTACATTGGTCGTCCGCTGACCAAGAAAAAGGCACAAAAGGAATTAGAGGACGGAAACGGTTATGTCTTCACGATAAACAAACATTTTGATATTGATGGAAGCGTAGAGTGGAACCCAGCCCGTTTCATTAACCACGGATGTGAAACCAATGCTGAATCAGATATTCTAAAGGATCGAGTATGGATCATTGCCACACGCAGCATCAAAAAAGGAGAGGAAGTGCTCTATAATTACAACTACGATTTAGTTGATGCCTTTGATAACCCATGCAATTGCGGCTCTGAGCAATGTGTTGGTTACATGGTTGACGTGGAATGCCGGCCAAAGCTGCGTAAGATGATTGCCAAGCGTGATAAAAAGAAATCCGCCAAGGCAAAAAAATAACCTATCCATCCATCGGCCAGTCAGAGGCAATCATGCCTTTATAGCCGTTTTGTAATGATTTCACGTTTGTGTAGCCCATCTTCTGGGCGGCATCGCAGGTGAGAGCACTTCGATATCCTCCTCCGCAATACATGATTATTTCAGTGTCCTTATCGGGAAAACGTGATTCGAGATCACGTTCCAGTACGCCTTTTCCAAGATACTGTGCGTCCTTGGCGTGTGATTTATTCCATTCACTTTCCTCGCGAACATCGAGTAATACCACATCTTGATTTTCGTCGATTCGAGTTCTTGCCTCGGAGAGAGAAATCTCAGTCACACGTGTTAATGCGTCTTCCACGAGGCTTAGGAAGCCGGTTGAATGTTTCATGAATTCATTTTAGTCTCAATCATCAGATTATACCAGCCTGTTGGGAGAGCACTGTTTCTCTTGGTTCTTGATACTGAGTGTGATTCGGTTGAATATATCCGGCAGTTATGTATCAACCTGAATCGGTAAAACTCTATGTAAAGCCCGTTTGTGGATGGTGTCGGCAAGCCGAGCACTGGCTCAAAAGTCAGGGCATTGAGTTTGATACTATTGATGTAATGGAAGATCCAAAAGCTTTTGAACACATGGAGCAAATCTCTGGACAAACACTGGCACCAGTGATTGAGGTGGATGGTCAGGTATTGGCGGATTTTGGCGCGCGTGAATTGGTGGTATTTTGGGAGAGTTTGGGTAAAAACCAATGAGTTCTGTTGCTATATCAAAAACGAAACGTCCGCGATTACCAGATTGGTTTCGTCTGCAGTTGCCCACTGCCAGCGCATATTTCGCCACGCGAAACCTGATAGACGATCTGAATCTTCACACCGTTTGCGAGAGCGCACGATGCCCAAATCATTGGGAGTGTTGGAGCAAAGGGACAGCAACCTTCATGATTGCTGGTGAGCGTTGTACTCGGGCTTGCGGGTTTTGTGCGGTAGACACACGGCGCCCGATGGCTTTGGAAGTTGATGAGCCAGATCGCGTTGCAGAAGCCACTAGGAGGATGGAGCTGCGGCATGTGGTTATTACTGCTGTCGCTCGTGATGACTTGTCCGATGGAGGTGCGGCTCATTTTCAAAAGGTTATTGAACGGGTAAGGGAGGTTAATCCCGGCATAGTTATTGAAGTGCTTACACCTGATTTTATGGACGATGATTCAGCGATCAATACGGTCATTTCAGCTCGCCCTGAAATTTTCAACCACAATATGGAAACAGTCCGACGACTCACTCCAAAAGTTCGTTCAGTTGCAGAGTATG
>CAJWKQ010000095.1 GCA_913041895.1 uncultured Verrucomicrobiales bacterium | reverse complement strand
AGCGGCTTTACACGCCGTTGGTCGGGGGTTCGAATCCCTCTTCGCCCACCATTTTATCCCCGTGTTTCGGGGATTTTTTCTTTTCACACCATTTCACACCAAACTGATTTCTAAAAACCCACGATAGGAACTGATAGCTTTTGATACATCTTGAGCAGAGGCAGCAAAACCTGATGATGGTGAAGCTTAGGAATCTTTGACTATTCGGTAATTGTGAGCAGCTCGAGAATAATAGTTAATATTACATTCATATCCTCAACCTATCATCGACTGATACATTTTGATAGGTCGTTAGCTACAAAAACTAATACCTCCTGCTCTTTCATCTTATTGATACCCCTTGCCCTGAGTTGGGCCAATGGTTAGCCTCAATGGCATGAAACAGCTCCTCTTGGTATGCGCGGTGGTGGCGTTGGTGGGGTGTGGGAAGAAGGAGGCATCGGGTCCAGAGGCAACATACGTTCAACCTGCCACCGTGGCGAAGGTGATTGAGGAGGCGGTTCGTAAAGCCGCCAAGAAACCCACAGGCGAACTCACCAAGGAGGATTATGGGAAGGTGACGAGGCTGTCTCTCCAACGGAGAAAGTTGACCAAAGTGCCGAAGGAGCTGGAGAATCTCACGCAATTAAAGGTGCTGGATTTCAGAAGGAATCAACTGACCGATCTGAAGGAACTGGAGAAGCTTACGCAGTTGGAGTTTTTGATGCTGACGAAGGGGAACTTCGCCCTCACCCAAGCTCAGATTGACAAACTGCAAAAGGCATTGCCGAAGTGCTACATCACCAGCAACCCCACGAAGTAACCCACCTCATTCCTCCCCGTAAAAGTCCTTGAGAGCGGTGGCGAACCTTCAAAACGGCTGGACGGTTGAGGGCGGTGGCGTAATTATGTGTCTATTAATCTGTTTTCCCGTGATAAATTACCGCGACAACAAAGAAGTGACACGGACAGCGGATTTAATAAGGTCAGCGAATGAATGCATCTGATCCACATGATCAAATTGTTCCTGAGGTTACCCAACCAAAACACGCGGGGTTTGGGGTTGGATCATTTGTGATTTCAATCCTGAACGGTGCCTTGATGTTAATTTTAACCGTTACTGCCGACGTCATGGATGAGAACGGTGTCACGGAAGATGATACGGAAATGCAGGTGGTTGGAATCTTAATTTTGGGGTCGATACTTTTGGCGGTGATCGGTAGCGTGCTAGGTGTTGCCAGCTGTTTCCAAAAGGACAAAAAGAAAACTCTGGGAATCATCGGATTGGCTTTGAATGCACTCACGGTTCTCGGAGGCATCATTTTGATGATGATTTGATATGGTTTGGTTGAAGGCGGTGGGCTAAGATTTTACAAAAATGTCTAACACTAAATTCAATTGTAGGGACTGTGGTCGCGAACAAGAATTTAAATCTCCAACAAAATTTCTTTGGTGGGAAACCGGTGGCAGCCAACTTGAAATCCTCTGCGTCCCTGAACGGAAAAAAGAAGATGGAAGTATAATTCCTGCGCGTAAAATCAAGGTGAATGTTTGCGTGGCATTTCCTGAGTGCCCCACAGAACTTCCCCATTTGACCGATGAAGAATGTGACGCGTGGCTTGATAATGCTCCCGCAAATGAGGATACATTTGATTTTTACAAACGTTACTAATCCTCCCGCAGGGAGCCGGGAGGAAGCATCTCAAAGTTCACTTCTTTGTGTTAGCTTTCCGCCAATCATTTATGAATTGCTTGATCATACTATCAAGCAGCTCCATTTCAGAATTTGGAGCTGGATCATCACTGCCATAAGCCCTTGCAACTGAATTGAATCTATATCTTTTACCCGCTTTAGTGGTAAAATCCATATTCCGGTATATATGCATATGGCTATTCTGAAATGTTTTTTTATCACCCTTATTAATTGGGATTATTGCAAGCCATATATGATCACCACTTGCTTCGTTTATTTTAAAGCCTGCTTTTTTCAGAATATTTTCTGCATGAGTTTTAAGTAATGGGTTCGGGTTGTGCTTCGGAGAAAAAGACGCGCTCAAGCCATTCTCCCCATATCCTTCTAGTCCGTTTAGTGATGGAAGAATTTTATCCGCGCCATAAGAGGTGGCAACCAATAGTGTGGTAATCAGTAAACAATTAAGTGTCTTCATAAATAGCCTTTATTTATCAGGTTACAGACATTAAACCCTGCCGAAACAGCTTTGTCTAGCCCTCCCGCAGGGAGCCGGGAGTTGCCTCAACACCGCGGGTTAAGTAGACTTTTATCATGAGAACTCTATTAGTGTTAGTTGTAATGTTATCTTCTGTAGGATGTGCGTTTTTAACTACATCATCGCATGAGAGGAGGTTGATAGGTACATATGAGTACAAGAAAGGAAGTGAAAGGTTGGAAATAGTTTTATCACGGGATTTCTTTTATTCGGATTCCTTGAGCCAATTCCTACTTTTAGACCTGAATCTATTTGGCCCAGGCCCAAACCACGCAACAATATCTGAAATAAGTGGTACGATATTGGAACAATATAATGAGGCTTCGGAGTCTTTTAAAGATGATGGTTCATCGGGGGTTTCGAAATCGTACATAGAACAAGGTCCCATCAAAAAAGAACACTGGGAATGGCACTATCATGAAGATGACAAAACCTTGAACTTTTCCAATCCGGGCTTCAGCTTATTTGGAGCGAGAAGGACATTCATTGTAAATGACGATGGAAGCCTTACTGAATTTGAGTCGACAACAGGTGGGCTGTTTGATTCTCAAAAAACAACTATTTTTGAATCAAAAAGAAGAACCTTACAAAAAATTAAATAACCCCACGAAGTAACTCCCCCTCATTCCTCCCCGTGGAATTCCTTGAGGGCTTGCTTGGTATGGCAAAACCATTAGGCTCGCAGCCATGAAACAACTCCTCTTAATAATTGCAGCGTTGACGTTGACGAGTCAGCCAGTATCGGCGGCGGATGAGTTTCAGGAAAAGGAACTGACAGACTCCAACTACGCGAAGTGGCGCGATCACGTTCTTCCCAGAAACTGGGAACTCTCTTACCGAAGGATTCCTTGGCAAACGAGCTTCTGGGACGCTGTCATTGAAGCGCAAGCGAAGGATAAGCCGATACTGTTTTGGGCAATGAACGGTCATCCACTAGCCAATACGTGAGGCAATGGAGTTAAAGACCGACAGTTAGTCTGGTCCAAACGCGAAGTACAGAAACTGGCCGCCGAGTTTGTTGTGGTTGCTGATGCATGTGACCGCATGCAGAAAGAATTCTGTAAGGATGAAGATGCACTTTTATTTCGAAAATTTGCCAAGCAACGTACAATTAAAAATGGGAATCGAGGAGGGGCACAGGGACACTACGCAGTGACCCCCAGCGGAGAGTTGCTCGCCGCCAGCTCCAGCGCCAACTACAAAGTTCTTCTAGAAATGATGAAGCAGGGTTTGGCAAAGTGGGAGACACTCCCTCGTGAAAAGCGGCTTCTGGCTAAGGCGCCAGATCCTAAAGCAGCAGATAATTGGCGCCGACAGGAGAAACAGTATCCCGATGATGGCCTGGTATTGCGTGTGATCGCCCGTGACCAAAAGCGTGAGCGCTGGCCTGACTCAAATCTGGACTACGCATGGTTTCGCAAAGATGAGGCGCGCGATCTTCTTCCCGATAAACCCAAAAAAGGCGCCAAGCACAACGTGCCGCGTGAGCTAGTGGAACGTCTGGCTCGCTTTCATCTGCTCGATAATGTTCATGCCCTCAATTACACGTTCTTTCCCAAAGAAGCGGTTGAGAAGGCGCAATTAACATCCACTGTGCTTTCGGTTAAAGGCGATTTAGTGTCGATCAGTTTTAATGGAGAAACACGTGCATCACTGGAAGCACCTAAGAAGATCGGCTACGAACCGAAACTACTGGGACACGCAACATTCAACCTCAAGGAACAAAAATTTGTTTCCTTCGAGTTGGTAGCAGTCGGACTCCGCTGGGGACTGGGCAACTGCAACCAACGCCATAACCCAACTCCCGCACTGATGGGAATCGTATTCACGCTGGCTGGCGATAGCCAAGCCGAACGCCTGCCGCCTGCGTTTTTCTCTCGTTATGGTTGGTAGTGCCTTTAGTTATAAAAGACTAACCCCCCGCAGACAGCCGGGAGAGTTGCCTCGCTACTGAGGGTTAAGCAGAATTTGCGTATGCCTTTAATGTTACTAATAATTATTGGGGTGGTTATTCTGCTCGTTATAGCCGGAGGCATCGGAGGGTTTGTCTATTACCTGAATAAAAACCAGTAACCCTCCCGTAGGGAGTCGAGAGTTGCCTTGCTGCCGAAGGTTAAGTAGAGTTTCAATATGAAACCAACGGGTTGGTCCATTCTGTCTGGTTGTGGTTGCGCCACAATGACGGTCATCGTTGGCGGCCCGTTGGTAGTGTTAGTGTGCTATCTTCTTTGGGAATACGCAGATATTAAGGAATTAGATGCAGGACCTTCAGTGGCAATAGGTGCGGCGATAAGTATCCCCGCAGCTATTTTTTTGGGAGGATTAACCGGATTCTTTGTTTATCGGTGGAGACAAAAAAAAGAAACTGACTCCGGTTAGTAACCCTTGTTGGAATTTAGCTTTTCTCTTAGCAAACTTCCCTATATCCAAACCCTATTGCTCCCCGCATATGACTACCAACCAATATTGGCGGTCGTAAAATCATAAGGGGGCGGCTTGGCATACCTTCCCCCGCTGTAGGCTTTCCATTTGGCTAACCCGAATTCACTAGGCACATAGCGGTCGGCTGTGAGCTCACTAATTTCGTTTAGTTCCATATGCCCATCAGCATACATCACAGCTGATTTGCCCATGTGCCTGAACAACTCACGAAGAGTGGTTTCGGAGTTGCCGCGCGTTTTCTTGCCGGACATATTACCTTTGCCTGTGTTCATAACACCGCTGTCGTGCAGGAAGGCAAAGCAAGGCACATCACCGTTGCCATCAAGCATGGATTCATATCCACTTTGAAATGCGATGGTTTTGTCGGGAGACGCATAATCGGTCAACTGTCTTCCCTGAGCGTAACTGGCCACTTCTCTGTTTCTACTCCAGCTTCCATGGTGGTCATAGTTTGCAGATTCATTACCGGCATACGACTCCGCAGCTCCATTCCAGCTCCAGTCTACAAAGGGCCTGGCGCGACGAGGTGCATCAGTATAGTAGGTGTCACTTGCACGGCACATAGGATCGTTAAATACCTTTTCTGCCGTCCCTACTCCGCCAAGGTAATCCTCGTACATTTTACCCCAGTACCAGTAATAATAATAGTCATCACCATTGCCATCAATCTTCCAGTTAACATGGGTGCTGCCATTTCTTGCCGCATTTCCAGTGACCGGGTCTGTGTATCTTTGCCAGTAACCGCCGTTGGTTTTTGGAGCACAGCGATCATCATGATCTCCACGGTAAGCAATGACGCCCTGACCAATTGCCTTGCCATTGTTTTGACCTTTCAGCGAGCGGCTTTTTTGCTTGGCCTTGGCCAATGCGGGCAGCAACAGGGAAGCCAGGATGCCAATGATGGCGATCACGACCAAAAGTTCGATGAGGGTAAAAGCTTTCTTGTTTTTCATATAACTTGGTTTTATTTGAGTTTACGTGGCAGTTCGTTGAGTTTGCACATCAAGTTAGCAGCGGATACCGGCCAATGCCTTTTTCGCAGGAAACATGCCAATGCTGCAGCTGATATTTTCATTGTATGTTGTTGAAAAAGAGCTGTCTCGCGGAACCCATGAACTACCAGTGTGGTTATTTTTAATCAAAATGCGGAATTTTCATCCAATATTTTGAGCAGGAACCCAAACTTTATCATTCCTCTTCTTCCGGGTTTTCCCCTTCAGAAGTATTGGTTTGCGGCTCGTCTAGGCTTTGGTCAGGAACATCCTGCCCACCGTCACAGGCGACGAGGAATGTAGCGGTAACAATCAAAATTAGCTGAAGGACGAAAACTCTCATACTCATGCCACTCTATATGCTGCCCTATTTCCTATCAATCAAATAATGTGACAAGATGATTTAGGATAGCCTCCAATGGCTTGCCGATTTGGCCCTTGTTATGGGATGTTGCTACCGCAACCAAATTCAGATTTGGGAAAATTGCCATGTATTGCCCTCCTGCACCAATCCCGCTAATAAAGTTTACCTCTTCAGATCGTTTCCTTCTATTGTGAAAAAAATAAAAATACCCCTCACCTTTATTGGTATCCATGATCAGCTTCACATAGTCAGGATGCAATAATTGCTGGCCATTATATTTTCCGCCTTGAATAACCGTTGAACCCAGTTTGATCAAGGTTCTGGAAGTAAAACTACTGCCTGCACCGCACTTGGGGATCCCGCAACCCTGATCACTCCACAAATAAGGATTCCCCTGCACCTTGCCCACCAGTTCTTTCCTTATGAAATCCTGTATCCTACCGGGAGTCTTTTGATCAACCACCATCATCACCAAGGAGGGATCGGTGCCGGTATATTTAAATTGCTTACTCTTCCCTGTAACCGGAGCTGTTAGTTGAAATAGTTTCTGGAAGTAGGCCTGAGCTTTATATTTACTGCCTAACTGACGCTCTATAGACTTCTCTTTAAATCGGAGCCCTGATTTCATCATAAGCGCATCTCTTAGGGTAATTGTTTCAACGCCGGGTTGTATTTTTGAACGATCTATCTCAGGCATAAAATCAACCACCGGCTTATCTAAATCGCCCATTCCAAGAAATCCGAGTTGCATAGCTCGTGCAAGGGTTAAGGACGTCAGCGTTTTGGTTATGGACATGGTGTAATGAGGCGCATCTACCCGACCACGCCTGTTATACATTTCGAAGATCAACTTCCCGTTCTCCCAAAGTAAAAGACTATCAAGATTCGCAAATTCACCTTCACGATCAGCAGCCCGTAACGCTTCCAAGGCCTTTTTAGCACCCGGTAAATTCAATTCACCCACTATTAGCCCATCACGCATATCCTTTGGCTTGGTCGATAGATAAACTTCTTTTAGGTAGGGAGTCTCAGATTGTTTTTTGAAATCAAGTGCTTGCGGAATAAAGCCGCCAGGTAAAGAAGGAGGGCTTTCATCTCCCTTTATTAGGATAGGCAAGAAAAACAGAATTATAAGCACAGATTTCATGGGCAAACCATATCGTCCCTTAACAAATCTAGACAAGGCAGCAAGTCTTAATGCTGGAAAAAGGATCATGAGTCAGTAGCGTGAAGGCCGATAGGCATGTCTAAATATCACTTCATATTGATTGCTGTGAGTTTGGCCTATCTTATTTATCGCGCCAAAAATTATGAGAAAGAGTCGTTCTGGAAAGATGACTACCAAAAGAAACCAAAAAACAAATTTTGGATACATGACTCTGTAGCAGAAATTTTATGGAAAACAATTGCGAGCATTATTCTTATCTATGGGGCATTTAAGCTTTATACCCCAAATAACCCGATAACAGCATTATTAACCATTCCACCATTGGTGATTGCAGGATTGTTATGGGTGGGCCCAGTATTTGAGCATCTAACAGAGAAATTTATCAGGTCTCTATACGGCTTTGGAGAGAAACAAGAACCTGAGCCAAAATATGATCAAGCAGAATCAAAATGGAAAAGTGGCCGCCCAAAAGAAGCCATCAAATTAATAGAAGAGCAGTTGGGTGAATTTCCCGAGGACTTTGAAGGACAAATGCTTAAAGCTCAAATTCAAATGGAGTCTTTAAAGGATTTTGAATCAGCTGAAGCTACCCTGTTAGAAATTTCATCTCAAAAAAAACATAATGCAGGAAAGATCGCTATGGTCCTAAACCAGCTTGCTGACTGGTATTTGAAAAAAGGCGAGGAAGAGTCTGCAAAAAAAATCCTGATAGGCTTATGTGCGCGTTACCCAAATACACAAATTGAATTTAATTGTTCGCAACGCCTGGCCCGTTTCGACTTCTCTTTAGATTCCAATGATAAGAGGGATGCCAGTGAGCTCGTCTCACTATGCCTTAAACAGCTCGACCTACACCCGCTCGACATCAACACCCGTGAACAACTGGCTAAACTATACTTCAACCGTTACGGAAAACCGGACTTGGCGTGGGAGGAAATGAATAAACTGTTTAGCAGACCATACCAGCAGCCAAAAGATATAAACCGATGGCTGAACTTAATGGCTGACTGGCACATAAAGAAAAATAACCCGGATGGTGCCCGGGCATGCCTTCAGCAAATCATCAGCCGATACCCTGATATGCCCTACTGTGAAGAAGCTCAAAATCGGCTGACAAGAATGAAAGATCTTTAATCTTTATAAGTAATTTCTTTTCCGTTTCGGCTCAAATCATGCCTCATCACACCATATGATTATAAGATGCTCTCTGGCTCTCACTATCGGAGCAATCCTAAGCTCAGCTATTGGCCTTAGCGGAGCTGACCAGTGGAAAATCAAGACAGCCGGACTCAAGATCCCAGCGGGCTGGGAGGTCTTTTCCGAATCAGAAACCCTTTACAGCTTTTGCAGAAGAATCAAATAGAAAACTGAGCTCATTATTTGGAGTAAATTTGACAATGGATACCTTTCGGTGACTTCGGTATAATGCGCGGGATATGAAGTACGTTCTTCTAATAGTTATGATAGTGGTATTGGTGGGTTGCCCATCAAGCGCAACAACTGGAACAGAGGCAACCTCATCATCTGAGGCCGATAAGACCGGTGAAAGCTCTCCACCAAAACACACAAAGGACTCTCTGGAACTAATCCAAAACAGGATAGCAAAGGATGAAGCCATTCTAATTGATGTGCGCGAAAAGGATGAATGGGAAGACGGTCACCTTCAGTCGGCGATCTTTCTTCCCTTGAGCATCTTGGAAGAAGGGCCATCCAATGAAACCTTTGCAGAATCAGTCACCAAGAATTTGCCCAAGGATAAAATTATTTACTGCCATTGTGCTGCAGGAGGCCGAGTCATGCCTGCCTCAGCCATTTTACACAAACTGGGGTATGACATCAGACCCCTCAAGGCAGGCTATAAGGATCTGCTAAAAGCAGGATTTAAGAAGGCTTCAAAATAACAGATATTAGCCCATTCTTACATTCATGTTTCCTATAACAATCAACGAATCAGAACAAAATTGGCAGGCTGGCCCCTATGAAGGGGTGAAGTTAAAAATTCTAAACAAAAACGAAGCTACCGGCGGAGTTACCGTACTACGCAAATTTGAAGAGGGAACAGTGGTGCCGGCACATATCCATCCAGAAGCCAACGAAACAGCTTACATACTGGAAGGTCAATGGGATGAAAGCGGAACAACATATACCACCGGCACACTTTTTTATGCACCTCGCGGCGAAGCACACGGCCCCCACATCGCACGCACTGAAGTCATTAGCCTTACTATATTTGACGGCCCGCTTACTGTTGTAGCGGTTGAATAACAAAAGTAAGCAGGTTTGCTAGCTTCCGGCGGGTGCGGGCTATTTTTTATCGGGTTTATATGCACGTTCTTTTCGCGGCGGCTCTTCCCATCCGCGTTCTTCTGCCCATTTTTTCCAGGTCGTATATTTTTTAGCAGCCACAATTCCCAATACCACTGGACCAATGATCATTACAACTGCCACAGCACCAATGAGTAAATAGTGGGAAAAATCAGAGGGGACAATTCTTCTCCCTTCAAGAAGGACATAGAGAAAACAGCCAATGGCCGGTAAGCTGGCAAATACCAAGCAGCCAACGCCCCATGGACCATAATGGGCAAAATCATATTCCCGCGGCGCCTTCATATTTTTACCGCAGTCACGACAAACATTCTTTTTCGTGGTATAGGTCCTCCCTTCACTCGTTGATGTACGAGTTACAACCTTGTAATCGGTATGTCCCTGACACTTAAAACAGTATGGCTTGTCGTATTGGGGTTTTTGAGGATCAGCCACTAACCAAACATAACCTCCGGCAGAGTCCACACACAAGACAGCAATCTGGAATAGAGGCGGATGCTTCTGGATTAGGGATTCAGACTCGCCATTCGGATTCGGGCGGTGAAGGTTAATCGGACGACGACCCGCTATCTTGATTGAGAGGCTCATTTGCCACTACCGAACCTACATCTATTACGACCTTACCTCCATTGTGGCTTCCTGTTTCTGCTTCCGGTATAATCACTTTGGGTTTTGGATTTGCTGGCAACTTTTCCGCTAGTTTTGCTGCTTTTGCCGCCGCACTTGCTGCCCTAACCGCTCTGCTTGCAGCAATGGTTCCCCCGCACCCCGCAAGGAACAGGCACAAAACTAAGATGAACGAAATATAATTCATACAACTAACATATCACCGAACATCTAATCTGAGAAATCTGGACCGGAAAAAAAGCAGGTACTTCTGTATTTAACAGGGAAACTTGAGGTAAACAAAAATATGAATGAACCACCATCAGGCCTGAAAACCTTTCTCTTATATTACACCTCAAGGCCCCGATCATCATCCTTGTGATTAGCATGATTGCCTATTCCTGATGGACCTGATGGAAATCAAAATAGATATGCAGCTTTAAGGGCTTACATGCCGCAGACACCTTCACGCCTTGCCCTGACTTCTTTATAGGCGTAAAATTTCTAACGTGAAGCAGATATGCTTCTCTTTAACTAACAAACAGTAGGATCAATTATGGCCAAAGGTAGAGACGCAAGGAAAGAGAAGAAGAAGCCCAGGAAAGATAATAAGAATAAAAAAAACAAAGGCCGCTAAGCCAGTAAAGGCAATCACCTTGCCCAAGTAGACGGCCGTCTAAATCTTTCAATCATCGTATAGACCCTGCATTTGAATCAAATGAGGGCTTAGCGGCTTAACGGTTAAGTCAGCCATCAAGTGCAGTTTCACGGTCGCGTCGGGCAAAAAGCTCCCGGCAGAAGATTCTGGAGTTTCCATCATCATCGGTATAGGACTCTAGGCGCCCACCCATTCCGTATTCATCAGACCAGGTTCCCTTGATTGTCACATACGGATTGGATTTCACAAAAAATTGCAACTCACCATGCTCGCCGGTAATTGGAACGTTGTGGCCGCTTTCGTCAGTAGACATGGACACTTTGACGGTAACACGATTGTTTCCGTTTGGCTGAACCGACTCAAATTCCATTCCGCAGGTTGAAAATTCCTCCGGGGATGCGTAACCATTTTCTTTCATCCACCCTTCACTTCGATCCTCTATTCTTCGGATTTCTTTCCACCGAAGTTCCTTTTTTTTCTGCCACTCCATAGCCGCTTCCACGGCCGCCTCTTCACCGTAAA
>CAJWKQ010000094.1 GCA_913041895.1 uncultured Verrucomicrobiales bacterium | reverse complement strand
TCACCAACCCTGCCTACCTAAATTTGCTCGAATCCAAGTTTGGCAAGGAACAACGTAACAACGTGGAAGACATGAGCAAGATTAAGCTAAAACGAAAACTACTTGAGCAAGCGAAATCATCATATTCTCATAAACAAAAAGTATCCCAGCCTATCATCTAAATCACATTATATGAAACATCCAGAAATTATCAACGAAGCCCGTGAGTGCGTGCGCAGCATTTTGAGCACTCCAGAGTACAATCAAGGGAAAGGGTACAACGAGATAGGAACTATTTGGCAGGATAATATTAATATCCACTTGGATGATATCCTTAATAATTCGAAATCTCTTGAAGAACTTTTCACTCGTCTCAACCGGCATACATTCTATGATATTAATTTCGGACCACGGGAGCTAATTGAAGCTTCAGTCAAATGGCGGCTTCGGAATTTAAGCGCAGATTCGACACGCAAATACCCTCAACTGTTCTCTGAGTCATCGCTGATTGGGCCAGACAGAATTGTTGAGGACAGTGGGTGCAATCTTTCTTCCGATCTAGTTTGGCGCCTTTCAATAATCAACCGTGTTGCCAAGCATATACAGTTCCCTACGGATTCATTCTCGATACTCGAAATTGGCGGTGGATATGGCGCCTTTTCCAGGGCTTTAAAAACCGTCTTTCCTCATTGTAAATATATCATTGTTGATTTACCTCACTCCCTATCGTTTCAGTATTGCTTTCTTAAACATTCGTTTCCGAACTCCAATCACCTATTTGTCACCTCCAACTCCACCATTGATTTTTCAAATTCAGACTTTATCTATTTACCCCACAAATGGTTACACCTTTTGGGGGGGCAAAAAATATTCCTAGCTGCAAATACAAACTCTTTTGCAGAAATGCCTCTTACAGAAAGCACTCGATATATAAACTTTATTCAAGACTCTCTCGAAGTAGATTACCTTTTTTCACTTAACCGCCTATTAAATCGTGTTGATAATAGTGTCCCGAGCCGCGAATTGTGTGTAGGGCATTCTTTTCAGTATGATAGAAAATGGCATGTATTGGATTGGGAAGTAGATCCTGATTACGAGCGTTGCCCTATTCTCACAACACTACTAACTCGCAATCTACACTTGATAATGAAGCGTCAGAAGACTGAGGATACATTCGACCAGTCCAGACTAACCGACATTGAGCTTGAAGACTGGAATACGAGGCCTTTTTGGGAGAGGTATGAATTACAACTCAATGGAGAAGTAGGAGTACAGTATCCTCCTGTAATGACACGGGGGGATCGGGAATTGACGCCAGATTTAACGTCCAGAGGCACCCTATTCAATCTTTGGGATTACCTCAGACTCTCCGAGCCCGATTCCAAGAAACACGCCCATCAATTACTCCTTCGTTACTTAGTAGCTTTGGGTGGATCTGAAAAACTTTTTGAGGAGATTCCGTTTTTGCTGGATCAAGTTAGCTGAACCTCAAACGAATCAAGAAAAGTAGTTGGCAAAATGCCCCCGCTGGCTTCGTAATTCATTTTTCCCTGTTCCCCCTCCCAATGGAATTTATCTGTCTAAAATTCGCTGTTGAAATTTCATTAAAATAAGACTTTTTTTGTAAAAATTACCTTATTTAAAGGACTATATGGCATCGAAGTTGCTGCCCGGATAACGATGTCTTATGGACCAATACCTAATGGTGATTTGGTAGGAATATCCCTCAAAAACAGGGATGCCGAAGCAATACACCATTTAGCGATGAATTTGATGGGGGTTGGATATATGTCTAACTCCTTGAATTCTTTGGAAAAAGACCATCCAGAATGGGGTTTCTGGCTGGCGGCCAGTTACTGGATTCACGGGGATGATGACCACTCAGTTTCACTACTTAATCAGCAAGACTCGCCGGAATCCAAGCGTTTATTGGATTTAATACAATCACCCGTGATTGATGTGGTCGGACAATTCTCTTGGGATGTTGCAAATGTTTCGGATAAAAAATTCAGGTTACACCCCATTGGGATTCAACGACTCCGATACCTCAAAAATGAAGGCAGAACCTTCAATACTGATTGTCCTGAGCAGCCTTTTAACCATCTTCTCGAATCCATCCCCAATGGAGTAAAACCAGCTTACTATCTGGCACATATGCTAGAGTGGCAATACCTCCCAAAAGATTTACCTAAAGCACCATTCCCGGTTTTTGGAGCTATATCTGATTATGATGTACATATTCAAAACGTGCACCCCTTCCTTGATGCCTTTGATGCATTGGTCACTGTAGGGAGTGAAGAGCGTAATGGGATCATACCTCTAACCAAAACACCTGTTTGGACGTTTCCAAAGCTCTTCCACTTGGCCACGGGTATCCACAATCTAGAAATCCCAAAACACAATGAACGCCAAAATAGCCTATTTATCTCAGGCACTCTGGATAACCCGTACCATCCGGATAAAACACAACTGATCAGCGACGTATTAAATAGTGAGGTTCCAGACATACACTACGCAAACGGCTTTCTCTCAGGGCCGGCTTATGTACAGGAGCTCCTAAATTCAAAGCTTGCCCTTAGTTATGTTAGGTTCGGAGGTATCAATACGCGTGGCCTTGAAGGGCTCGCCATGGGTTGTGCAGTTTTAGCGCAAAAAAAGAGTACCATGCCTGTATTCTTTGATAAAAGTCACGGGGTTTGGACATACGATGCAGAAAATGATAACGTACCGGGTTTACTTTATGAGATGCTCAACCAATGGCCCACATTAGAGAAGGCTGCAATCAAAGGAGCCCACCGGGTTCGCGAAGAATTCGAAAAATCAAAATGCATTTCGCAGGTGTTGCGTTTTCTGACAGTGCTCTCAGCATTGAAGCAAAGGGGCAAACATCTAAGCCGGTTTGATCAAAAACGTATAGTGGTTCATAGAGGGCCGGGTTTCCATATACCAATAAATTATTTTCAAACAGAGTTGAACCTATCTCGTTGGCAAACAGAGATAGAGCAAACCAACAGAAAAAATCCAACCCCATATATCAATGCAGGCCGTGAAATAGATTTATTCCTCTGCCGCGACATTGCCGTTATTGATAAACATAAGACTGGGCAGGATATAGATGATAATGCGAAGAAGTGTTTGAATGAATATTCCGTACAAGTTAAGTCAACCGCAGATCGTCTTTACGCCGAAGGCTGCACCCATCATCCAGATAATTTGGTTCTAAGATTCAACTGGTTCAGACATGTTTTTCACCACGGCGACCCCGATCAGGTCGAAACTGTACTCAAGGATGCCTCTGAAATAGCACGAAGCGAACCAAGGCAATGGAAAGTCGATCCGATTGATGACGTTATGCCCTGGGATTACTACAGCGCATTCTTTAACTATAGAAGCTATTTTGATCAGGTCACCCATGAGCTATCTGGAAGAGAGATCGAACCCTATGCAGGACATCGATTAATTCTAGCGGCCATCAACCATTATGTTGGTTTATACACCGGCGAGATGGAATATCTTAATCGCGCTGTAGAATTAGACCCAGGATTTCCATATTACCAATTACATTCTGTTCAAACCTTTTTATGTAAACCCCGCTCACAATCAGACTACGAACGCTGCCGTATTCTTATAAGTCATCTGGCTAAAAGCTCCCTGATGTGCAGGAAGATTCTACCTCTTGTCCTAGATTTAGAGAAACGTATTGGGAAATCACTCAAGGAAACAGAGCAAATCCAAACATTCCTTAAAAGAATCGAAAATGTATCAGAACGCTGCGACTTCTCTTCTGAGGAGTTTGATGAAATCAACTTGGTGCTTCCGCCAAGTATGACAACTTTACCGATTGCCAATATTGAATCCAAACCTACACAGAGTATCTTAGTATCTCAGAATGGAAATTCCGAATTGAATTCGTTGCATTGTCGGGCTGATTTATCTCATAGAAATAGGCGAATACTCCTCATTCCATTTGAGTTCCCTCACTGGAAAGACGCAAGGCAATGGGCCTACACTGGACATTTAGCTTTCGAAGAAGGCCTCATCGCAAATGGCATAACATGTGACTTGATACCATCATCGCCATTACCTGCCGAAAGTCCTGCAAATTGGCTGAATTATGTAAATGATATCTACAAGGGGAAAACCCACGATCAAATCTGGGTGTGGTTACCTCACGCTGAATTCCCCGGAGATTTTTTCCCTTGGCTCAAAACTCGTTGCAAAACCCGTGTAGCAGTAGTTTCCGAATCCTTACAACACTCAAAAGAAGAAATAGATTTATCCGAAAAACTAAAAAATCGGCAGGAATTAGTACTCAACCTATTAGAAAATTTCACGCATGTCCTACTATTCGACGATGAAGATCTAGAACTGGTACGCACACGATTGCCTCACATTAAGGCTTTCTGGTGCCCAGGAATCGTCCCTTGGAGATCGATTGAAACTGAAATCAAAATTCCTAATACGAAAGCAGCATTTCTCGGAACACCTTATAATCAGGAGAGAAAGCATCTCATCGCCACTCTGGAAAAAACCCAAATTGCTCACCGTTCAATCCTCGTAGAGGATTCAACAAATCTGCCAGAAGAATACGATAGTCTACATGAACGGTTCTTAACCCTGTTAGTTAACCAACAATCTGGTGGCCAGTTGTCCCCATCTGATTATGATAAAGAGCTGAGCGAAAAAATAATTTTAAAGGAATATTTGCAGGCACTACGGCGCACTAGACGAAAACTCTATGGGAAATGGATGGAATCAATTAAAGCGACCAGTGCCTCAATTAATCTTCCCTCAATTTTTAAGGGATATGCCGGCCGTGTTCCTGAGAGCATGGCTGCTGGCCGTCCGGTAGTATCATGGAAGCCGCAGAGCAAACGTTCAAAGGCACTTTTCACTCCCGGGGAGGAAATTCTCTGGTTTGAAAGAAATCAACCGGAGCAATTAATCCATCAACTTGAATGGCTAAATAGCAATCCCGAACAAGCCAGAAAGATTGCTGAAAGAGCAAAAGAAAAAATATTGAAATACCACACCGCCGAAGTCCGGATGCGCCAAGCTCTTGATTGGATCGAATTTGGAACAGAGCCCGATTATGGCGAAAACACAAATTTAAATACGACTAAAACGGAACCTACCAATATCATGAGTGAACAAATTGCAACCCTCCCAGCCGAACTCGACACCTTACTTCGAGAAGCTGATGACTGTCACAATCGTAATGATTCGAATGGCGCCATCAATGCCCTTGAGCAAGCACTCGCTCTCACCGAACGGCATCCGGTGATATTACGCGCTTTGGGAACCCAACTATTCCTGAGTAAACGTTACACTTGGGCAAGAACCATCTTTGAGGAATTCACCGCAGCGTGCCCTGAAGATGCAACAGGTCATGTGCAGTACGCGATTGTCGCATTTCATGAAGGCGATGCCGATAGTTGTGCAGCCTCCTTACAAAAGGCTTTGGTATTGGATCCCGAAGACATTGATGCGCTCAAACTCACTGCAGATTTGGATGTACGTGAGGGGCGTTATCAAGAAGCGCGCGATAAATACGAAAAAATTTCAGAGGTTAAAGGGATCACTGCAGAAGCTCTTCATGCACTTGCCTTTTGTCAATTTCAAACCGGAGACACAGAAAGGGCAATAGACACCTACAACCAACTCATCGAATTTAACGGTGATGATGATTTAGCACGCGATAATCTAGAAGCATTAAAGAGTAATCCAGATCTAAAGCCTGCTTCACAAAATACCCATCACGAAAAATCACACCCTGCAGCGGAGAATTTTGTTTCTGAAACCTTGGAACAAGCCGATTTCTTCATGC
The DNA here is from genome assembly GCA_913041895.1 of uncultured Verrucomicrobiales bacterium. GTDB lineage: Bacteria > Verrucomicrobiota > Verrucomicrobiia > Limisphaerales > UBA1100 > UBA1100. The sequence goes on along the minus strand of CAJWKQ010000094.1, from coordinate 5,703 downwards.
AGGCAGGGAACTCCCAGGCTGCGTGTGTAGAACTAGAAAAAGCCGTCCTTCGAAACCCAAAAAACCCTCGATTGGTTGAGTCTCTCGGCTCAATGCAATTCGGAATTGGAGACTATGACAAGGCACGACTTCAATTTCGAACCCTCATCGAGCTTGAGCCGCGTAACCCAATGGCCTACACAAGATTGGCGATGACATGTTACGAACTCAATAGGGTAAGTGAGTTTGAATCAGCCCTAGGACTTGCAATGGAGATAGCCCCAGAGCTACCCGAGTTATTAAATTTTATGGGCAAAATTAATATGGATCAAGAAAGGTATCATGATGCGGGTCGTTGTTTTTCAAAGCTCGTGGAGTTGGATCCTACTAACACCAAAAATATCTCGGCTCTAGGAGCGTGCCTCTATCAAGGAGGGGAAAATGAAGTTGCAGCACTAGCTTTTGAACGAGTCTTGGAAATCGATCCAGAAAATAGTTTAGCCCAAAAAAATTTAGACAAGATCCAGAGAAACAGAGATGAGATTGGCAAGCCTGAAACGAAAATAGAAAAACCCAACGGTGATGAACCTAGCAGTGAAGAAATAATAGAGGCTTTCGAGAAAGCCTTAAGTGTAAAAGACGGCGCCAAAGCCGTTAACATCATACAGGATGCACTGACAAAAACCCCATATGATCCTGATTTATTGAATGTAATGGGTAACCTGCACTTAAGTCAGGATAATCTCACACAGGCAGCCGAGTGCTTTCAATTAAAGGCAAATTCTGAAAAGGAAACCGTTGAATCTCAACTTCAGGCAGCAATGGTATACTTGGCAAACGGCAATGCCGACCAGTTTGAAGTCTATATGGAAAGAGCCTTACACCTTGATCCAGCCAACCCTACGGGCATAAAGCTATTAGCAACTGCCAACTTTAAATCCGAGAACTACAAGGAGGCCGCGCGATTGTTTATTCAGGCAGTAGCTGCGTTTCCAGAAGATGTGGAAATGCTGCTAGCCATGGGGGTATGCTACCATCATCTCAAGGACAGGGAGACAGCCGAATCTTGTTTCAAACAAGCCTTGGAAGTAGACCCTTACAATCAGATTGCTTCGGAAAATCTATTAGCTTTAAAAAACGAGCAGCCGGAACAACACGATTCATCAAATGAAGACAATTTGACTCCGACTATAGAAACAGGCTCTTTGAAGGAAGCTCAAAAACTTTTGAGTAAAGAGCAGTATCTTGAAGCGTGGAACGCATCTGTTGAAGCCATTAAACAGCGTCCTTTTCACCCAGATGCTTATCTTCTCCTAGCAGAAATCGCTTTGAGTGCCGGAGATGAAGTTAAGGCAAAATCTTGCCTTGAGGATTTAGTTCAGCTCACACCAAAATGGCCAATTGCCATAGAAACGCTCGACTCCCTTAAAGCTCAATCCAACATAAAACCCTCAAATATCGAATGGCCTGAAATTCCCCCCATCAACCAAAACCGTTTATCGGTGTGTATGATTGTCAAAGATGAAGAACAATTCATTGGGCAATGTTTGGAGTCGGTAAAATCCATCGCTGATCAAATTGTGGTGGTCGACACGGGCTCCACCGATCAAACCGAAGCAATAGCTAAATCCCATGGGGCTGAGGTTCATCATTTTGAATGGTGTGATGACTTTGCAGCAGCGCGCAATTTCGCCTTGGAACATGTTCGAGGGGATTGGGTCCTGATTCTGGATGCCGATGAAATCCTCACTCAAAAAGGGCGGGAAGGACTCCATCAAGACATGAAAACCCAAAATATTTTGGGACATCGTATCCGGTGCGAACATCTTGAGCCAAATGAGTCAGGAGGTTACAAGCTTATGGCCGATGCCTGGCATTATATCCCTAGATTGGTGCGCAACGCCCCTGGGTTGCATTTTACAGGAATCATTCATGAGGAAATCTTTTCGTCAGCGGTTGTCCGAATGGAGGATTGGGGAATGAAGATTAGTTTTGGCCAAACGCAAATCGATCATTATGGCTACGCACCGAACATTAAAAAGGACCGAAATAAAATAGAACGAAATATCACACTGTTAGAACGCGCATTGAAAGCCCAACCTGACTCTCCCAATCTTTTAATCAGCTATGCATTAGATTTATACAATCAGGGAGACATCGAGGCTGCGCTCGAAAAGAAACGTGAAGCATTCAATATACTGTCCAAACATCCATCCAATGTTGTCTCACCAGAGGTTCGAGAAAGATTAATTAGTGTCTTTTGCAACCTCCTGCTCCAATCTGAATTATATGACGAAGTGATCGAGGTTGGTGAAAGCCAACTTGCAAAAGACTGTGGGCCAACGGCCTCCATACTTTATATGTATGCCTTGGCTTTAGTTAAAACCGGTAAAATTGAAGAAGCCATCAAAGCATTGCGCGAATGCATCACTAAAGAGCACGAGGAAAGCTATTGCGCTCAGCTTTTTGGAGGCGCACAGGGCGGTTTTACATCAGTTCACAATCTTCTAGCAGATTGCTTGGCTAAAACTGAACGACATGATGAAGCACTGTCCGAATACGAGCTTGCCGTTGAAGCTGAGCCGACAAACACATCTATTCGATATGGATATGCCAGATTCTTAAGCAATATCGGCCAACCAGAAGAAGCGCTCCATGCTCTCCATCAGGCAATTAAGAATGGAAGCATTGACTGTAGTCTTTGGTCCTTAGGGAGCCAAATCGTCAACGCTCAAATGAGCGATAGTGAAATTGCCATGCACTGGACACAATGTGCAGTCGAAGAATGCTGTAATCATCCTGAGGCGCAAAAACAGCGAGGTGTTGCACTCTTGACAGTTGGACGCTTTGAAGAAGCCCTCTCATATTTTGAAAAAGCACCACAAAATACCGTTACTGAGGCTGCAAAAATTTTATGTCAGCTAATATTAAACAAGGTTACAACCTCTGTTGATATAGATAAAGAAACAGACATCAGCACTGCATTTATTAATTGGTACCGGAGATTGTTGGAGTATGGTAATGAATCGGCAGCCAAATCGGTAAACGATAAAGAAAATGCACTACAGGATATCTTGCCAACCGCAAATCAAATACTTAAGGAGGCACTGCTGGAAAAATAAGGCTTACGTTTCCGGATCGTAAAACCAGCTCTTACCACTCCCCTGAGTAACCCATTTACCTTCTTTAACCATTATGTTCCAAGACCTCTTGTTTGGCTGGTTCAGGAATTCCGTAATCAATATTGCGCCCTCAGGATGCGCGGATTGCCACTTAATTGCCTCTGAAACGGAATCCCACTCACCCACGTAGTGATGCACGGGACCATCCTCAAAGAAATAAGCGTAGCGATATAATCTGCCAACTGGGTCCCAGGTTTTTATCCAAAGATAATATTCAGGCCGACCTTTGGTGTAAAGAACGCCCTCATTTATCAGGGACCGTCCGTCTCGAGACCACCTCATTCTGCTTTGACCCTTGATGATAATCGGTCCATCATCATGCGGTATCGTTTGAGATTCGTGCCAAACACCTCTGCGCCCCAACCGTGCAATTTCAGGCACTGGAGAAACTGAAAAACTTTTTTCTTTTTTCCCACCTGACCGATGCTTCCCTTCAATTTTCCCCCTACTAACCACTTGACCCTTATCGGTAACTTCAAATGAAAGTACTTTCTTATTTTTTTCGGAATACTTCTCGAGAACGTTCAATTGTACGTCTGAATTTCCTGGGGGATATATTAGATGCCAATCAAGTTGCCTGGACTTGTTATCCCAAGCTCCAGAAAAACCGTAAATCAAACCATCCTGAACCCAAACACTTTGGTAAGGCCTTTCTTTGGCAAGCTCGTTATAGTTCTTTATAACAAGATTGTATTTAGAGTGATCTGCAGGCTGTATTTCAGATTCTTCAGAACCGGATCTTAATCGCATTCGTAGAAAGTTAAAATTCCCGGAGGATTGTATTTGAGTTTCGGTAATCAAATGATGGCCTTTTAAGCCCCAATCAACGAACATCAGTGCCTCAGTACGGTTCGTTGCACCATCAGAGGTAAGCCCTTCAATTGTTTGATCCCAACACCCAACCTTTTCGAAAACATCCAATTCTGGCCTTGCAGCCTGTTTTGCATCAAATGTTTCCTGCGGCAAAGCAGATGAAACCTCCTTTTTTTTACATGCCAAAAGAAAGAAAGCACAAAGAATACATACTCCGTATCTCACTTGGGACAAAATAATACATCTACCATAGCAGGAAAAGCACTTACGTGATGCAATCAATCACATTACCTACTTCAGAATCTATTCCCAATGCAGTTTCCGCAAAAATTGTAACCAAACAATGTTTTTTGCTGTACTATTATAATGAAACAAATGTTGCCCATTATAACAGCAAAAGAGATAAATAATGGCCATTTTGATCAAAAAAGAATTGGCCAGAGTTATTCACAGCCTTACAATCAGCGGATGCAAAAGACCTTTTCCCCTAGGGGGTTGTTGTTGGCTACCCTCGTCACTGCCGGTTTATGGATTAGCTATGCTACCGAACCGACAAAATCATCTGTTAACATTAAAAATAGTGACAATACAGCTCAGCAGTTTTTCGTAGCGGCTAAAGAAGCAAAGGCAGCACCAATAAAACTTGGAGCCCTACCGGCGAGCGCAAAACACATACCCGAGGGGGCCACAGTCGTCATTTCAGCAAATATAGGCGAATTGCTTGAAAAAGGTGGTTATGCCGAATTCTTAAAGTCAGACATGTTTCAAGAACTCAAGGGTATACTTGAAAATGAAACGGCCCAGAAGATTATGGAAAATCCCGCAGCCAGTGGAATCGATATCTACCAACCGGTATATATTTACATGAACATGAGCAAGCCCGCCGAAGAATTTGGCGATCCACTTATCAGCGGAGGATTGATCGCTCCGGTGAAAGATCAGAAAGCCCTAGATAAAGCCCTAGACCTCGCAACCGCTCAAACTGGATTGCCCGTCAACAAAACAGCTGAGAAAGGCTTTACCCAATTATTCATGCAAGGTATGCCCGCAGCTGTGGGTTACTCTAAAGATGTGATGATTGCAGTGGGGACCAATGACCCAGACCAATTACCCAAAATCACGCAATCACTGGCCGACAGGATGAACGGAAAAGCAGGCCTTAAGAACAAACGCATCACAACATTACTTCGCAACAAGTATGATGTAGCAGCTTGGCTGGATTATGAAAAATTCATGAAATTTGCTCAAGGCATGGTTCCTGGAGGAGAACTTGGGGTCCCAGAAGGCTTGGACAAGTTCACCAAGGACACAGCCTATACTATGACCATGAATTTTGAGGACGGCATGGTATCAACTGATTTCACGGCCTACGGCAACGAAGAACTTCTCGAAGAAATGAACTTAAGTAAAGGAGGTCTAGATAAGGGGCTTATTAAACTGATCCCTGAAAATGCCATAATGGTGGCAGTTCAGGCGGTGAATATGGAAATAGCTCGTGACATGTTTAATAAACATCTTATGCCTCTCATTGAAAATGAGCTTGGCGGAGAGCTTGACCAAATCATGGAGCAAATGGAGGAGATGATCGGCCTGAACATGGACGAACTTATGAGTATACCAAAAGGAGACTTTCTTGCGGCTTTTGAGGGTGTGGAAATGGTGGAGGGTGACTTCGGCCCCCAACCTACACCCAAATTGCTCCTAGGAATGACCATTGAAAATCGTAAGA
>CAJWKQ010000093.1 GCA_913041895.1 uncultured Verrucomicrobiales bacterium | reverse complement strand
TTTATTCTCAAAAATAAAAAATTTATTTAACTCTAAAATATTTATTATTACAGCGGGCATTATTGCAATAATAAGATGGATTCTAATGGTGCATGCAGACAATATTTTATTTATATCTGTCATTCAAATACTTCATGCATTTACTTTTGGTTTAACTCATATTGCAGCTATATACTTTATCACTGAAGTAATGCCTATGAGAGCTCAAGCCAAATGTCAGGCTCTATATTCAGCAATTTCAATGGGTGCATTTTTAGCTATAACTATGGCTATATCTGGTGACCTTTATAATATATTCTACAATAATTACTATATCAATAATGTTAACAATTCCATTATTGTTTATATCGCCGGATGTAATGGTTAGCGTGGGTCGAAGAAGATGACTTTCAAGCGGCTCCTTCTCCACCTCCACGCAATTCTGCGCCATATAGAAGTTGATTGTACCGTCCAGTTGCGATACCAAGGCGGTATTCTGCGTCTCGAGCTCCTGGATCTCGAGCCGGTCCAGCGCCGCCTTGCCATTCTGCTCCACTTTCACCCGAAACTGTGTCTCAAACCGATACGCAGCTTCGTACCGCACCAGCACCAGATACCGCCCTGCTTTCGGTACGCGCACGCGAATGGTCGCGGTGCCTTCCGCCTGTTCGTCCGCCCCAAGAAACGCCTTCCGGCTCAGGAACGAATTGGCAAACGTCGCTGCATAATAATTCTCCCCCCAAGGCTGGGGACGCCATCCTTTGCTGGTGGGTTGGAACTCCTCTGCCTCCACCAGTAAATGACCGGACGGCAGAGCATCTACGGCATGTTGTCCTCTAAAGACCACAGGGGTGATTACAGATGGTGCCGCGACGCTGGTGCAACCAATAGTGGCAATCCAACTCGTGAGAGCAAGTAGTATAGATTTTAATTTGAACATGTTATAATGCATGGAACATGCCGCGCGGGTCCTTATTCGAGTCTAATCCCGTATTAAGCTTAGACAAGCCAAAGTACCCGTTGCATTACGACAATAGATTCGGTTGTTCGCAATCACAGGGCTGGTCCAGCATTTTCCCTTCATCACCTTCTGCCGCAAAAGCAGCTCAAACTTTTTGGGTGAAGCCTTAAAAATAGTCAGAGTGCCTTTGTCAAATACGATGATATTATTCCCAGCGGCAATCAACCCGCCACTACCGTAACCTTCCTCACTCCAAACCGTCTTTCCAGTTTTCAGTTCAGTGCATAGCAATTCGGTAGGTCGGTGGGTGGTGCCATGAATTGAATAAACATACTCCCCGATGACTACACCCGGATTAAAATACCATCTCAAGTTCCGCTGTTTCCATTTCTCAATGGGCTTCCCCGAAGAGAGATCCAACAGGCTCGTTCCGATACTTGAGGAAACGAGCAGTCGATGATTGCCAAGTGAAATAGGATCAGCCGCATTCACATCCCGACTGGTTTTCCACGGATAAGACCAATTCGCTACACCATTTTTCAGGGAAATACCCATCAATGATTTTGCCGAAAAATACAAATACTCTTCATCCTTGAACGGAACTATGGTCGCATATCCCGAGGTTTCCTTGGAAGGCATCCACCGGGTCGCACCATCTTTCAGGCTTAAAGCAATTGCCTGTCGGCCCACACTTAGGACCACCATATCCTTATAAATAAATGGCGAACCGGAAAAGCTCCATTCAGGCAACCTGAAGCCATGATCTTTAATCAAATTCCGCCCCCAAATTACCTTGCCCGTTTTAAGGTCGAGGCGAAAGGCATGCCCTTTTTTGCTGAGTGTATATACAGAGCCATCATAAATCGTTGGTGTACCACCCGGACCTCCTTCATAGTAACGTGGATCGAGAGGGCAATCGTAGGTATATTTCCAAAAGACGCGACCATCAGTGGCATTCAAACACCATATGGTATCCTTTTCTTTGGCATTGCCCATGGTCAACACTTTGTCTCCCTGAACCGAAACAGTACAAAAACCTATGCCTATTTCGGTTGTCCAAACGACCGGCAGGGATTTAGGTAAATCATGGGGAAGTTTTTCGGTGGAGATTCCGTCGTATTTAGGGCCTCGCCAATTTGGCCAGTTAGCCCCTTTTGCTGGCAGCAATAAACAAAACAAAACTGCAAGCAAACTTCTCATAAAATATTTGCCACGCAATGCCATCAATAAGAACTCCTACTTTCCCGCGATTTATTTATTACAAAAACACTCGTAATCAGTTTATGGGTTATCATTTTACTTTTTTGTAAGTGCGTTGGTCTTCTTTTGGAATGGATTTCGGTTCCTTTATGCGTTCACCAAGTTCGTTAATGGTTTTAATAATACCAATCTTTGTTAAATCTCCGTTTGGATAAATTTGGAGAACGGCTGTTTCTTTTTCTTGAATCCAATGAACTGAGTTCAGCTCGTAAGGCCTGTGTCCCTTAATTTTCCATGTCCCAAATTTACATGGCTGCTCATTACCTTGGATATTCATATAAGATTCAGTTTTTCCATTTTCAAGAAAAACAAGTTTGTGGATGAAGTGCCCTTCATCGATATCCTCATAACTGCCAACAATTTTTTCTTCAAGTTTTCCAATTTCACTTCCGATGGAGGTTATCTGATAACCCGCTTCTCCGCATCCAACAGCAACCAACACAATCAAAATTGTAATTAAGTTTTTCTTAATCATGTTGTATCCTCACTTGCTTCAGCACAGGGCGAGCAAGCAGGCTATCAATCACCGACTCCATACGATTCATCGTGATGCTGCCTCGCGACTGCGTGAAGCACAAGACCATCAGATCTTGAGCAGGCCAAGCCCATGCGTAAGTGCCGTCCGATCCGCTGTGACCGAAGGCGATGACCTTGCCGCCTTTGTTATAGAGATGCATCAGCTGACCATACGATGATTCAAGACCGGCAAACCCGGTTGGCATCGTTGTCTTTGACATCGGAGTGAGTATCCGTGCGATCGCATCTTTAGATAATAGTCGTTTTCCATTTACAACACCGCCGTCCATCACCATGCACAGAAAACGTGCATAATCGATAGGTGTTGAGTAGAAGCCTTGTGCAAACATCGGAAATGAAAAGTAAGGCTTTCCTCTCCAATGCCAGTATTGATTCCAACGACCCCGGCCACCGGCATGCTTGGCCGCCACGCGCTCGACGCGTGGATCCCCTTCTCGCAATAAAGGTATCGTGTCGCGCATGCCAATATTCTTGAACAGCCGGTTTTCCATAAGGACCTCGGTTGGCTTACCTTTGGCAAGCTCGATAACTGCACCAAGCGTATCAACGTTAGCATCAGCATAGTGGTATCTTTCTCCCGGCATGAAAAGCCGAGGACCGTAATCACCCCAGTAGTTCGCAACCTGCTGGATATTGGTATAGCTGGAGTAGTTCGACCAGAGCGTACCGGCCGACTTCATCGGAAAACCGCTACGGTGTGTCAAAAGGTGTTCGATGGTCACGCCCCGTGACCGTTTGTTATCGAAAGAATCAAGATACTTCGCAACCGAATCCGTAAGCTTTAGGGTGCCATCGTCAATCAACATCTGTGCCACGACTCCGGTCATCGGCTTTGTCATTGACCGGATACTGAAAATTGTATTCTTCACCATCGCCTTATCACCACGACGATCGTTGTGACCAAATACATCGTGCATGACTGTACGCCTGTTTTTAATGACTAGCAGCTCAGCCCCAACAATTTCTTCTGCCTCAACAAATCCCCTGACAAGCTCACCCAATCGGCCGATCACCCCACTAGGAATCCCCTGACTTTGGGGTGTCGCTTCAGGAAAAGGATTCCTCGCCGCTTCCTCCTTGGTTAAAGACTTCTTATCCGCCCCAATCAAAGGTAGACAGAAAAAAAACAAAACCGTGAGCAGGATTCTAATTGAATTATTTCTCAACATTTCTTTATAGGGCACTGTGAGGGTCATCCTAAGCGTTACACGACTTTAGTTGTGCTGGCACTGACACTTCCGTAAAGCTGCTATATGATTTGCGCACCGGCAATGGCAGGAGATTTGTAGGCTTTTGTATATCAGAAACACTGGCAAGAAACTTGCCCGCGCCAGTGTTATTTTTTGTTTTCATGGATTTATCTAGCCATCCGTTTTTAACCGTCCAAGTCGGACCTGATTTGTATCTGTCCAACTCACCCATAAATAACCACCACTAAAAATTGCACGAGGCATGCCGCTAGAACGACTTCCATCAATTGGTATAAGTGTTATCTTTCGTTTGATTTCTCCATCTAGGGAAGCCTGCGCCAACCTCAGAACAGTTTGATTTTTCTCAAACCCAATCCAGACGGTATATATCGAGTCTTTGGTGCAGACAGTTGCACAACGCCCAATTGGAACATCTTTATCGAGCACGATCTCTTTTCCAGATTTCATTTGTCCTTCTTTGAACAATCGAAGGATTACTTGTGCCTTATTCTGAATTATAGTGAAGCGACTGACCGCAACAAGGTTGCCGAATGTGGCAACACTGGCTCCATTAACAGGGCAGCCTGGCATAAGCCAATTGTCTGTCTGGAGTGTAGTGGGTTTAGACCACTTACGACTATTACCAAGGACAAAGCTAATATCACGGATCTCTTTTGGGGACCGATCACGATAAACAACTATCGGTCCACCTGACAACTGAACTGCAGAGGTGGGGCAGCAAGTACATACATCCTCATCAAGCACACGCTCATCCTTGATCTTCCCACCGTCGAGGATGGCCGTGCGCAGCATCATCTTACCCTTTGGCTTGCTCATCATGCGTCCATCTAGCCAGAAGGCACGTACGTGGCGATCTTCAGGAATAAGGGATACAAAACCATGCTCTGTTGCGCTGGTATCGTTATGCAACCAGCCAAGTGAATTCCAACTTTTGCCTCGGTTAACAGAACGCTCGATTCGAACGCCGTATGCATAAGTTTTACTGCTAATGCGGTTAAGCCAGTGAGCATAAAGATCGCCAGAGGGCGCCTCAACAATGGATGGAATATCGGCCCAGTTCGCAAACATTTGACTAGACTGTGTAACCAGATTTTTTTTGTTGAAGCCCGAGCCGTTCCAACTTGCCATTTGCAACCGTGCAGTATCGTCGTTTTTGCGCTCAATCCAACTCAGCACAAAGTGATCACCAAAAGAACATATATTGGGAGCTAAAGAATTGTTGCCCGCGGGAGTTTTCACCGCCTCGAATGTGAAACCGTCTGCACTCATTAAGGGCAGCTTCAGTACGAGAACGCCCATTAGAATATACGTTTTCATTTGTTGAAAATTGCAATCACCGGATAATGGTCACTGATCGTCTCCAGCACCGCAGGCTCACGAGCCACTTTGGCCGAAACACAGCGCTTCGCCAAGCCGGGAGTAGTGAGTATGAAATCAATGCGCTCGAGAAATCCGAGCTGCAGCTCTGAGGTCTTCACGTGCTCCAGCACGCGCGACGGAAAAGAACCCAGCATCAGGCCCTGCTCATAAGTTGGTTGCTGATATTGTTCGTCGAATTTATCCCGCACCACGTCGCGCAAGGGCGCCTCGAAAATGCGGTTCATAATCGGGAACGTATATTTGCCCTCAACAATAAACCGATCCTCCGGACGCTTCTTTGCATCGCCGGGCGCGCGGCGATTTAGTAATGGTTGCTGCTTATCCAGCCAGGTCTTATCGCTTGCTGCGTGGGCGTTGAAGTCTCCCATTAAAATCACCTCTCGTCCCTCCTTTTGTAGTTTTGTGACAAGCGCGTGCAACTGATTCGCCTCCGCCATCTGCTGCCGAACCCCACCCGGCCAGAGGTGGCACACGATCACATCCAATCCCGCCGTGCGGCAATGCAGGTATCCATGCCAAAACCCCTTCGTTTGTCGCGCTACTACTTCAATCGGTGTTCGGCTCGTCAGCCCAATATTATATCCGCCCCTCTTAAGCGCCGCCGCGTGCGGGTGGTTCCAATCCGTCGCAAACTTTTTTAACTTCGTCTCATTCCATCCCACCAACTCCTGCCATCCCGCAATGTCCGGTTGCACCATGTTCACCCACTTCACACAATCCCGATAGCTCTTCCCATTGCGATGACTGTTAAACACATTATAATTTAGCACTTTCAACTGCTCTGCACCGGCGGCGTTTAAAGCGAATAAAAGAATCAGAATCAGTTTTTTCATTAGCATTCAGAATGCTCAGATAATCGGTGCGCTTTTGTGCTTTCAGTCCTATAATATGTTTGATTATAGTGTTATTCTATACTTGTGGCTTCTCGCCAAAAAGCTCGGCAATCCAAAGGGTAATCGGTCAGCAATCCGTCTACGCCTGCCTCGGCAGCTCTCTTCCAAGCTTCCTTTTTCCGTCGCTCCGGGCCGGGGCCTGCATAGTTAAATAGTACCTGTTTACCATGCTGATGTAAGTATGAAACGTCGCCTTCTGTAGGCGTGGAGGCCAACAAGAAACAGTCCACCAATCCTTCTTCAAGGAGCACATTGTAGCTTTTCCGATTGTATACGTTTTTACCTATACGAAACGACGGATTTAGTTTTTTGAGTCGACGGCTCATTTCATCACTTTGGTCAAATGCAAATGATTCATTAAGCAGTTTATACTTCTCAACCAGAGTGATCAGTTTTGATTCACCTTCACGAGTGAGATGTTTCACATTCAAAGCAATGATTGTCTGCCCGCGTTTTCGCTCGCTGACCAGAGACAAGGCTTCCTCTAACGTGGGAATACGTACACCTGTAAATGCGGCGTCAAACCAGCTGCCCGCATCGAGATCCTTTAATTGTGCAAGCGTCATTTGTCGCACTGATTGAGCAGGGCCATCGGTTGTTCGTTGAATATTATCGTCGTGAAAAACTACCAGATACCCATCTTTTGTCGTACGAATATCGAGTTCAAATCCAATTCCCAATTCCAAACAAGCGGCAAACGCCGGCAACGTATTCTCTGGCGCATGACGCAGTAACCCTCTGTGTGCGATCAGGATTGGATTTTTCTTTTTTTGCGTATCGGCCTTTTCTCCAGCTTTCTCTCTAGTTAAAGGCTTCTTATCCGCTGCTGTCAAAGACACACAAAAACAAAACAAAAATGTAAGAAAAAATCTCATTTAATTAGCTTTGGATTCTTTTTAATCATCTCCTTGGCCAAGGATTCGGCCTTGTTGATTTGATCGAGGGTCATCTTACCAGCCAGGAAAACCGTACGAATTTTCGCATTATGATTCCCATTCTTAGAAGCTAAATCATACCAAGCATAAACCGTTATATAATCTCTCACATCAGCAGCGCGATCACCCCAAGTCTCATAGATCGCCCCAACGAGGTACTGCGCTTCTGCATGCCCTTGAACGGCAGCGTCGTGGGACCATTTCATCGCTTGTTTAAAATCCTTCTCCACCCCTTGTCCCTTGGCATGCACCACCCCAAGGTGGTACTGTGCCCCTGCGTTTCCCTGGTCGGCCGCTTTCCGCCACCACTTCAGTGCTTCCTTGAAATCCTGCTCTACTCCCTGACCATTGGCATACAACCCGCCAAGAGTGAGCTGCGCCTTGGCATCTCCCTTTTCTGCCAATGCCTTAAGCGCCGACATACTCTTCGCTATGGGCTTATCCTTATCGGTTCCCATCAAGGAGGCACAGGAACAAAACAACAATATAAGTGAGAGCTTATTCATTCCTTTAAATCAGCTCCAGGCTCTGGTTTTTTCGATTTCCTAGAATTTGCGGCATCAAAGGGCAACATTACCGTATCCAACGTGACTGAAAAAGGAAGATCAATCAGAATCAGTGGCGTAAGCTTGCTTGGATGTTTCAATGAATCACCCGCATAACGTACAGATGGGTAAGTAACATTCATTCGCCCTCCATTTGCCTTCGTTACGTCTCGCAAAAAGATTGATGTACAGCCTGAGGTAAAAACAAGTGTACAAATTAAGATTGGGGCGAGGATTCTTTTGCTTGTCCAGTTCATAATACTGATAGAATAAACCCATAAGAACCAGCACAGTTAATTGATTAAAAACAGCAAGTTATCGATTAAATCAATGCCACAGCAATTTGCCTCCGTGTTGCCTCCTCAAAATAACCCTTAGCCAAGATTTTATGCCTGAATTAAACATCAGATCATGAAGTGTATCAGGAAAAGAAACAGGCGAATTCAATGGTGCTATTTTAACCTAACGTTTTTCAAGTTTCTCTCCGGTTTTAGGCATTATCAGAGTGGGAACGCCCTTGAGGAAACCGAGCGCCTTTAAGAATCTATCGGCTTCAATCAGAGTAACATCGGCCCAAGGTTGCTTATTAAAGAAGCCATGGTCCTGTCCTTCGGCGACGCAAACATCTATGGAGTCAGCAATCTTAAGTGAAGCTAGCTTCGCGCTCGCAGCTTTCCACCCATTTTTCAACCACCGGTCCTTGCTCCCAAAAAAAACAATAGCGGGTGAGAGGTCATCCCTGAGGTGTTGTAAGAAGTCGACTTCTGAATCCTTGGCATCGGCGACACTCAATGCTGGGTTGAATAAAAGGTAGGCCGCGACAGTTGTGTCGTACTTCTTGGTATCTTTGGGGTCGTTCAAGCCGGGATTAGTCGTTGCCAGTAAGCTAATATGCCCCCCGGCTGAGCCTCCGCCTGCGACAATTTTCCGCGGATCGATGCCAAGTTTTTCCGCATTTTGTTTATACCAACGAATGGCACTCTTCGCGTCAATTATGCAAACCCGCTTCCGAGATTCGGTGCCTTTACCATTCTTAGCGCCGGCTTTCGAGGCGAGCTTGTAGGTTACAGTGGCTGCAACAAGGCCCCTTGTGGAAAAGTAATGACAAAGATAACGAAACTGTTTCCGATGTCCGCCACCCCAGCCACCTCCATGAAACATAATGATGCCCGGAACCGCCCTCATTTTCGGGTCATGATCTTTTGGAAAAAAGATTTCTATCTCGCGAGCAGTGTCACCCTCATGTTTGTAGATATGCACTTTGCCCACGGGAGCATCTCGCGCTACTGTGGTGATCTGCTTGGCATTAAGACAGAACGGCAGGAGGACCAGGAGCATCAATTGTGGCATAATATGTTTCTTCAAATTATAGATGGCAGCAACTCAGACCAAACCGTAATGTACCTACAGTGCTACTAAAGTTTAGTAGCATATGCTGTGACCAAGTTGCACCGGTCGGCTGTAAATTCCTTTGATTTCATGGGTGATTTAGGGTGTTCGGTACCAAATGGCCTTACAGGCTATGTCTGGAGCCGTAACGCTGAATCCAGCGTCACGGTGCTTCTTGGTCACACGCTCACTTTACCTTAGTGACATACGCATAAAAAGCACCCATTGGAACACCGTCTGCATCAGTAAACTTAGCCCACAATTCATCGCGGCCAGGTTTTAACTTTAATTTGAAGGTCACACTCTTATCATCGGGCTTCACCGGTAAGGTTAATTCTTTTCCTCCTAGTTTTAAGTGAGCTTTGGTCGCGCCAAAGAATTTACCGGGTACTGCACGAAACGGGGTAACTCCCGGCACATCCGCCCCAGCCTTTAATTCTGCAGTAATTGCCGCATCCGCTTCCTTGGGCCACCGGCGTAGCTCCACTGTGTATTCTCCGGCCGTTTTCACATCCACAGCCCAGAAGCCGGTGTTGCGCTCTTTTTTCTCGGCATTACGAATATGCCGTTGGTTCCACGGCGTATTGCTTACTTCGGCTAACAAATAGGTAAATGCGCCTTGTGGGCTTCGCAAATAGTAAAAATTAACAGGGCTGAAATACAGCCCCCACATCCTTAATTGGCCAAGCATAAAAACATCACCATCTGTGAGCTTTGCGCCTAAGGAGGTCATTTTTTGCCTTACCGCACAAGACAACGGAATGTCGCTGGGGCCTAAATAATCGCTGCGTTTAAATCGCACTCGAGCACGTGACCGAGAAGAAAAGTGTGTCAGTTGCGTGTTTAATTCGTCTATCTCATCTAACTGAAGCCAGAATAAGTAGATGTCATAGTCAAACTTATGCTGAGTGGGCAAAAAGCGCTGGTGGTACACCTTACCTTGATAAAGTGCACTCTCCATTACAAGCGCGCTCCAAACCGTGCGCACACATCAAGGGCGCTTTTTACACCGTCTTCATGAACCCCGCTGTACCAATAAGCGCCGCAAAAATGCAGGCCGTCTTGGCCGCATATTTCCAGCCTACGTTGCTGAGCTTTAACCATTGCTTCGCTGTACTGAGGATGTGCGTAGCTATATTGGCCAATGATATCTGACGCGGTGATGTCGTTTTTATTCAGGGTGACGCAATACTCATTTTTCGCATCGAGTTTTTGCAAAATATTCATGTTGTACGTCACTGACGCCGGCTGTTGCTCTTCATTAGCTTCATCATTGAGCCTGTAATTCCAACTGGCCCACGCGAGTTTACGTTTCGGTAACTGATCTTTATCTTTGTGCAGTATCACATCATTGGCGGCGTAGGGAATGGCGCTCAGAATTTCCTGCTGGGCGGGGGAGGGTGAACCTAACATCCGAAGGGCTTGGTCACTGTGACACGCAAGCACCACTTCATCAAAGCGCTCTGTATTACCTTGTTTATCTTTAACAAACCAATACTCCTCTTTTTTATCCACCAATTGTACACCGCACGATAGCTTGATTTTATCTTTGAAACTGGCGGTCAGTGGCGGGATGTATTGATTGGACCCGCCTTTAATTGTGTACCATTGCGGTCTGTCGTTAATGTTTAGTAAGCCGTGGTTGTTAAAAAACTGAAGGAAGAACGTAAGCGGGAATTGTCGAGTTTGCGCCAACGTGGCCGACCATATAGCAGCGCACATGGGTAAAATGTAATAGCGGGCGAAGTCGTCGCTTAAACCTAGTTCTTCAATAATATCGTTTAGGGTTAAGCCTTCGGTGTCGCGCTTCTTTGCCACCATACGCTTACACGCTTTATTGAAGGTTAGAATGTCGCCAATGATACGCCAAAACCGAGGACGTAAAATATTCCGTCTTTGCGCGAACAAGCTGTTTAACGTATTACCATTATATTCTAAGTTTGCTTTTTCACTGGTAACAGAAAAGCTCATTTCTGTAGGTTGGTAATCAACGCCAAGCTTATTCATCAACGCGATAAAATTGGGGTATGTCCAATCATTAAACACAATAAACCCGGTATCAATATTTAAGGTATTGCCGCTTTCTTGTACTTTTTTGGTGGCAGTATGGCCGCCAATATAGTCATTCTCCTCATACACAATAATGTCGTGCTCTTGATTAAGAAGGTAAGCAGTGGTTAGCCCTGAAATCCCTGTGCCGACAATGGCTATTCTTTTTTTCATTTTTATTGTTCTCTTGTAATGAGGTACGACTATTTTTCTCGCATCGACAACGACAATCGTTTCTGAATAGACTGCGGTAGCACATGCATAAACCGCAACATAAACCCGAAGACGCGTGGAAAGAATACGGTTTGTTTATGGCTTTCTATGCCTTTCAACATGGCTTTTGCAGCCTCTTCAGAAGAAATTTTCATTGGCATATCAAAATCGTTTTTATCAGTCAGCGGGGTTTTAATAAATCCTGGGCTAACCAATGATACTTTTACATTTTTTCTTTTAAAATCAAAATAAAGACTTTCGGATAAACTTATTAATGCGGCTTTAGATGCGCAATACCCTGAAGCTGCAGGCAAACCTCTGTAAC
>CAJWKQ010000092.1 GCA_913041895.1 uncultured Verrucomicrobiales bacterium | reverse complement strand
GAGTTTCTAACGGCCTCGGCCACTTGTTGGAGGGTTAGGCCATGTTCTTGGAGTATGGTTTCAGATACCTCTATATTAATCTCGTAATTACGAAGGCCGCGCATTTCCACCCGTGAGATGCCTTCCAGCCGCCCGGCTTCATCGCGAATGCGTTCGCCCAGTTTGCGAAGATCATACTCACTCATCTTTCCGTAGATGATGAGGGTGACGACCTCATGCAGGGATTCTTCTACTCTAACAATGGGTTGTTCAATTCCATCGGGCAAGCTGTTGAGGCTATCAACACGGCTTTTAACATCTTCCAAGAGCACCCGTGGGTCGTAGCCGTTCTCCGCTTCAATTTCGATGGTGCAGCGGCCTTCACTGGCTGTACTCTTAATTTCCTCAATGCCTGGAAGATCAGCGACAATATTTTCCACGGGGATAACAATGGATTCCTCCATTTGTTCAGGTGTGGCTCCACGATAGTACACCCTAACCTCTACTTCATCAGGGGCAAACATAGGGAAGACTTCGACAGGAAGACGATTAATGATTCCATTAATCCCCATCAATATGATGAAGACCATGAGGAGGTTTGCCGCGACTGAGTTGCGGGCAAACCAGGCTATCATACCATTAATCATGTCGTCGGCTTATTGGGTTTACCGGGTCCTTTACCTTTTCCATTCCCTTTATCGGGTTTATTAGCTCCGCCTTTTCCTTGGGAGCGTTTTGGGGGTTCAGGTGGCGGTTTGCCGTCGATGGCTATTCTCAATTGCTGGCCGTCAGTGGCGTATTCCACCGGCGTCGTAATTAGAATATCTCCTGTTTTCAGGGGATCGTTTAATCGAGAGATTACATATTTTTCATCGCGCCAAATGATTTCTATTTTTTTTCTTTTTATAATGGTCTTGTTTGCATCATTTTTATCCTGAACAGCCAGAGCGACTTCATCGCCGCGTCTGACAGCTTGGCGAGGTAGTTTAAAGACATTTTCCAATGTTTTCCCTGTTATTTTTGCTCTGACAAATAAGCCTGCACGGAGAGCTGGCTGACGGCCATAAGGCTCAGGAACTTGAGCAATGAGAAATAATTGCTGGCTGACGGCATCATAACGGCTTTCGGCACGATCAATTTTTCCCTGCCAGTTATAAATATCAGCACCAATTTGAGCGGATAATTTGACAGGAGGTGGTTTTATTTTAGGCTGGTAGGCGAGGGCTTGGGTGTTATTTGTGCTAACTAATTGTTCAGGTATATTGAGGTATGATAAGCGGTGGTTGGATACCGGAAGGCGTACTTCTGCGTAGTCAGTCGCAATGGCAGTGGCAAGAACGGTGTTGGGGTTGATTACTTGACCGATATCCACTCGTTTTTCAGTAATGCGACCTTGATAGAGCGGTGCATATACGATTGTGCGTTTCAGGTTTTTTTGGGCTTGTTCTACCTCGCTTTCGGCTACTTGAATTTGCCCCAGAAGTTCAGCTTCCATTTGTGCTGGTTTATCGAGTAGATCCCTCTTTGCCTTGGTCAAACTAGCTTGTTTTGCCAAAACATTTGCTTCGGCTTCAATGACCTGTGGCTCTTTCTTTGCCAGTGAGGAGGCGCCTTCCAGTTGATTGATGCGTTTCAGGTTGGCGATGGCCGCATCACGTTCTGCGGTTCTGAGTATTAGGTTGGCTTCGGCCTGTTTGAGATTGGCTTCGGCGAGCACTATAGCATTGGTGAGTGAGGAGCGCTCGATTTTTTCAAGAGCAAGTCTGGCTTCAAGTTGTGCGAGTGTTCCCTCAGTTTTAGTGATAGCAATACGGTAATCTGAATTATCGAGGGTTAATAGTTTTTGGCCCGGTTTGAAAAATCCTCCTTCCTTGAAAGCCGGTTCGATGGACAGTATTCGGCCGGTGACTTCAGGGTTGATACTGGAAATTGCGCGAGCTTGGACTCTGCCTTGGCTTGGTAATTCTATAACAAAGTCAGTTGGTTGTAGGGTGATTCCCTCTACTAGGGGGATTTTGAGCGGAGCAGTTCTTCTTTCGGTATCTTTTTGGTTGTCTACGAAATATTTTGCTGTTTTGGCGCTGCTGGCTAGAATTGTCACACATAGTATTGCGCCTACGGCGCTACGAAAAAAGTTGGGGTTATTTCTGCAGGTTATAACTCCATAAATCAATATCCCCACAGAAGCTGAGTAAAAGATATAAAATCCGTAACTCTGCTTAATTATCTCCCCTGTAGCGCCTCCTTTTATAAAATAAATATTAGGGCCAAAGATAAATCCCAGCGAGAGGATTAAAAGAGAGGAAAAAAGATAGCCTTCTTTAGTATTTCGAAAAAAAGCATTTAATGCCGCAAAAGGTATTAACAGTAATAATATGTGATAATCTCTTAAGCCTAGCGCAAAATCAAAAGCGGAAATTTCGCCTACACCAATAAAAACTTCGAGTGCATTTTTGATCTCACCTGAGAAGGTCAACCAAGGAAGAAAAAATCCAATGATGACGGCGATCGATAGTACACGCGGTAAATGATCCACAGTCGAGCCTGATTGTTTGTCGGAATTTTCTTCAGCGGTGCTTTTGGTTTCTTCGCTCATTCTGTTTCAGCCTTGGGTTCAGGTTTTGAAAACTCTCCGCCAAGGGCGAGATATATATCGATACGATTTTGCAGTCTTAAATTTTGAATTTCGATTAAGGATCTTTTTGCGTCAAAAACTCTTCTCTGAGCTTCTAGTACGGTTATTAGATCAGTTAACCCTGCGAGGTAATCCTCTTGGGCCAGTGATTCGGCTCCAGTGGCCTCGGTGACTGCTCCTCTTAGAGCCTTTTCCTGTTGGTTCAGAAAGGTTTCAGCTGCCAGTGTTGTTTCCACTTCAGAAAATGCCTGTAGGGTAGTTTGTACGTATTGATATTTCGCCTGCTCGCGCAGAGCTTCAGCACGTTTGATCTGGGATTTGATTTTGCCTGCATCAAAAATAGGCATGGTCAAGTTGGAGGCGAGACTCCAGATGTTGTTATTAATATCCAGCACATCCTTGAGTTCGTCGCTGGAGGTGCCGTAGCTCGCCGTTAGACTGATCTGTGGAAGGCGATCTTTTTTGGCGGAGCCGACTCGATGGTGTGAAGCTAGGTAACCTCGTTGAGCAGCTAAAACATCGGGGCGCCGTTCGATGAGTTGTGCAGGCAGGCCAGCCGGTACGGTGTTGGTGAGTGAGGGCAGTGTTGCAGTGACAGCCACCTCGCTCTTGGGGTAACGGCCGAGTAAAACCTCCAGTGATCTGCCAGCTGCATCTCTCTGGCGAAGCCGTAGTTGTAGTGTGTTCTCTGCATTTCGCACACTGGTCTGCATGAGGCGTACATCTAATACCTTGGTAAGACCTCGTTTAAGGCCTTCCTCAAGTACAGCCAGATTGTTGGTGTAACTTTTGAGCGTTTGCTGTGCTAATTGCGTCTGTAATTCTGTTTCAGCCAAATTGAACCACCCTTTGGCCGTGTTGGCAGCTAAACTCAACCGTGCGCCCTGTAAATTGATAGCTGCCTGTTCGGCATCTAGGCGAGCGGCCCGCCGGGTATCGGAGAGGCGCCCCCATACATCCAGCTCCCAAGCTAAATCGAGAGAGGGAGTATGACGGTAACTTCGAAGTGATGTTACTTTGAAGCCGCTTGTGGAATTACGCTTGGTACGCGAAGAAGCTGCCCGGGCACTGATAGAGGGAAGGAGATCTGCCCCGGCAATTTTTAGACTTGCTTGTGCTGCTTCGAGCTTGGCTGCGGTGATACGCAGGTCTGGGTTATTAGAAAGCGCTTCGCGCACCAGAGAATCCAGTGTGCGATCATTAAAATCGGCCAACCAACCAGCGCCTGCAGGGGCGTTGGTGTTTCCCCCGCCAAATTGATTCGGCCAATCAAGGCCGGCGAAACTGTCAGGTAGTTTGTTGGGGCCGACTGAACAACCGCCCATCCAAAAAACTATCGTCATTAACAAGGGGTAAACAAATATTTTCACCAGATAGATCTCCCTCACCCGATTGGAAACTAATACCTGAAAAGTGGCAAAATGTTGAGCTAAAAGAAGTTTTTGGTGGTGATTAGACTAACTGTCCATTTCTTTGAGCTGATTCAGTATTTTTCCCCAGCCATCGCGCCAATCAAATGATGGCTCGTTGAACCAGCCGATCTGTTGCGCGTGATCTGCTTGCCAAGTGGTAATGTCTTCACCCCAGCTTGCGGATTGGCTGGATACAAGTCCATCATTGGGGCCTTCGTGTTCTAAAACGATGTCATGGAATGTACGAAGGGGTGTCAGCATTTCCTCTCTCTTGGGTTCCCCAACCACTGAAAAGTATTTCACTGAATCTAGATCGGGTGTCTTTTTGTTGAATTCTGCACATTCAGTGGTTCGTAAATCCTTAAAGGCCTGAGTATCCATAGTGCTCCATTCGAGTATTTTGAATACACCCACTTGCTGGGTTTTTGATATTGCCCAATCAGCAATTGGCGAACCCCGATGTGGTGTTGCGATGGTGGTGAGGGTGCGGACTTTTTCTGCCATGTCCAAATGGGTTATCATGTGTCTGGAATCCAAGCCCCCTTGACTGTGCGCAATGATATGTACGGGGCCATTGGTGGCTTCGTTGATTTGGTTCTTTAGGTTTTCTGCTCGGGTTTCATTGGCGCCAATTCCTTCGACTTGAGGGATAATTACCTCGCACCCATTTTCTCGCATCCATTCGGGAATCCCTTTGAAATAGTCGGCTAACTTTAGGCCTTGAATAAAAGCTTGAGCTAATCCCAGCATGCCGTGGGCGAGAACAACAGGAGTTTTCATAATTAATCTTTAGTTATTCGCAAAAAAGCCCGAATTCCTTCATCCTAAGAGTCGTCTAAAAGACTCTTTTAAAGAGGGTAATACTGTCATATAATTTTTTCAATGAATGCGATGAAATTCAATTGCTCCGGAATAGGACGGCGGGATTTTTTGCAGGTGGGGCTCGGCGGTTTGGCTGGGCTAGGCTTTAGCGATCTATTGCGAGCGCAGGCTCAGGGCGGTTCGGGAAAGGAAAAGCTCAATTGCATTCTTGTATGGCTCGATGGCGGGCCTTCGCATTATGAGAGTTTTGACCCCAAGCCGGATGCGCCCAAGGAGATTAGAGGTGAGTTTGGCAGTATGAAAACCAGTGTTTCTGGAGTTCATTTTTGTGATAAGGTTCCCAATTTGGCCAAGGTAATGGACAAAATGACCATCGTTAGATCCATCAGCCATAAGGATCCTAATCATGGAGGCGGTAATCATTATTTGATGACCGGTCGGCCTACGCCGGTGCCGGTCAATTGCGGCGCTTTTGTTACTTTCCATCCCTCCTTCGGCTCGATGGTCAGTTATGAACGGGGTGTGCAAAAAGGACTTCCTCCTTACATGTCTTTGGGAAGGATGAGCCGGTCAGGCGGGCCAAATTTTCTCGGAGCACAACACGCGCCTTTTGTCATTAGTGCTGATCCCAGTAGTTCCAGTTTTAGGGTTCGTGATGTGGTATTACCTAAAGGTGTTAGTGAAGGGCGAGCTGATAATCGACGAGGCTTAAGAGCCGAGCTTGATAATTTAATGCGTATCACTGACAAGGCGGCGAAAGATCCTGCAGTCGATTTCGATCAGTTCAACGCACAAGGGATTGATCTTGTTACTTCCAAGGAAGCTCAGGCGGCATTTGATATAGCCAAAGAAGAAGAAAAAGTGCGTGAATCGTATGGTAAAAACAGTTTGGGGCAAAGGATGTTGTTGGCACGCCGCTTGGTGGAGGTTGGGGTATCATTTGTGACGGTTTACTATGGCGGATGGGATCATCATCGCGACATATTTAAAACAATCAAAGGGGAATTTAATTCTAAGTGGGATGTCGGTTTATCGGCATTGATTAAAGATCTAGATCAACGCGGTATGCTGGACAACACGATGGTCATTTGTCTCGGTGAATTTGGGCGAACACCAAAAGTTAATACCCGAGGAGGACGTGATCATTGGCCTGGGGCAATGAGTGTTCTTTTTGCCGGAGGAGGAGTGCCTCGCGGGCAGGTGGTTGGGGCAACCGATGCCAAAGGATATTACGGAGCTGAAAATGTTTACACTCCGGAGGATTTTGCCGCCAGCTTGTACCTCAAGATGGGTATTGATCCGGAGCAGGTATTGCACACCGAAAGTGGTCGTCCGGTCCAATTGGTTGATGGCGGTCAACGAATCAAGGAACTCTTTACCTAAAATGCGAGCGCTTTTTGCGACGCTATTTATTTTTGTTTCGTTCATCCATGCCGCTTCTCCGCAGGTCGATTGGCTATTCCCGATCGGGGCTCAACGTGGCAGTGAAGCTTTGGCTCAAATCGGTGGCAAATATAGCTGGCCGCTTAAGGTGTGGAGTGAGTCTGATGGCATTAAATTTGTCCCTGATAAGAAAAAAAAAGGCTTCTACCGAGTCAATGTGGAAAAGAGCGTAATACCTGGGCCTTATCTCGTTCGTTTTCATGATAATAATGGCTCGGCTCAACCGCGTGTTTTTTTTGTAAGTAAAGCTGTAGACGTTCCAGAAAAGGAGCCCAATAACGAAATGTTTAAGCCGCAAGTGGTAACAAATTTACCTGCGGTGATCCACGGGAAATTCGGCAAGGGTGGGGATATCGATTCCTACCAGTTCAGCCTAAAAAAAGGCCAAACCTTGGTAGCTCATATGGATGCTTACACTGCCGGTGTATCCATGGATGCGTTGATGCTATTGCGTGACAAACGAGGAGTTAAATTGGCTTTTAATCATGATGCACACTCATTGGACCCTCGTTTAATTTGGAAGTGTTCGCGGGATGGTGATTATGTGCTGCAGATGGCCTGTTTCAAGTTTCCGGCTAATAGTAATTCCAGCTTTGATGGCGGGGCTGATCGTATTTATCGTGTGACCCTCACAAATGGACCTTGGGTAAGGCATGCGTGGCCCAATTCTGTTACAAAAGGGGTTTCTACAAAAATTAAATTGGTTGGTCAAAATATGGGGAATCATGAGGTGGCGGTGAATGCCCCTAGGGGAGAGAAAGTGGTGTTGCCGGTTGAGGCCGCTAACGGCCCTCTTCGCCTTTCAGTTTTAGATCATGCTCAGAATATTGAAAAGGAGCCCAACGATAATAATGAAACGGCGAACCTGATTGAGTTCCCTGTGACTGTTTCAGCCCGGATTGACAAGTCTGGTGATGTGGATCGCTATGCCTTCGAAGCAAAAAAAGGCGAGAAGTACCGATTTGACATTGATTCGTTCAAAGATGGATTTCTTCTAGATGCCCAATTGTCATTGGAGGATGACAGTGGAAAAGAGCTCTCAACCAATGACGACTCCAATAAGAAACGTGATCCACTGCTTAACTGGACTGCTCCGGGTAATGGCCGTTATTCCATTCGAGTAAGGAGCCTGTTAAACAAGGGAGGGATGGAGTATTTTTATCGACTGCATCTTACGCGTCCCAAGCCCTCTTTTAATGCGACTGTACCGACTCCACAGTTTGACTTAAATGCCGGAACAACCAATGAGGTTAAGGTGGCGGTCAACTATCTGGATGGATATAAAGGGAAGCTCACCATTGCTGCGGAGAATCTTCCCAAAGGGGTTGTCGCCCAACCGATCTCGCAAGAGAAAAAGGGAACTGCGGTGTTGAAGATTGTGGCCAGCAAGGACGCCCCACCTTTTAGTGGGCCTTTGTCGCTATCGATTGGGCCTGAAGGAGAAGAATCTAAGCAGAAGAAAATCTCCTGCGCTCTAACTAGTTCGGGCGTAAACAACGGAGTTCCACAAGGTTTCCCCGACTATATTATTCCAGAGACTTCACATTTATGGATTACGGTTCTTCCGCCGAAAAAGGTCGAAAAAAAGGTAGAAAAAAAGGTCGAAAAACCGGTGGAAAACTAAGTCTTTTCGCGCTGGCGCATTGCCTAATGGTGACGTATTTTTTGAGTTATGGAAATCATCGTTAAACGGGGCGAGGAGCAATTTGGCCCATTCTCACCGGAACAACTCAAGGAGCAGTTGGAAAATGGCACCATCATGTCTGATGACTGGGCTTGGCACGATGGTCTTTCAGATTGGGTTCCGGCTCATTCACTGGTTGAGAATGTCCCTGCGTCAACCTCAGTTCCTGAGCACGTTTCCGAGCAGCCAGCTAAGGCGAGTTCATCACCCGCTCCTGCCAAGTCTGGTGCAGGCAAAATGATAGCAATAGCCGCCGCTGCCGTTCTGCTTGTCGGTGGCGGTTTGGCAGCCGCATTTTTTATGGGTGTTTTTGGTGGGGATGAGGAAGTGATTGATTTGGCAGTAGTGCCAGAAGGTCAGTCAAAACAAATTGCTGCAAATCAGAGAGAAGGCACCGGCTCTGGCGACGCCCAAGGGAGCGGCTCAGGAGGGCCGGATAACACTCTTCCACCTGTGACTCCACCTGTGACTCCACCTGTGACTCCACCTGTGACTCCACCTGTTGCGGTAGATTCCTCAACATCTTTCAATGCGGTGACCCAGAAGCTTGATGCGGGGGGTAGTTTTTATTTTTACCTGAGCACTGCACAGGCTCAGCAATGGGTGCAAACAGTCTTCACTGAAGGTGGTAAACTAGTGAAACAAATGGGAGCTGGAGCTCCCCCCAGCGAGGGCGATCCCGCAGAAGCGTTGATTGGTGGCATGGGTGCGATGATTGCACAATTTGCCGGCACCGGTATCGAAGTGGGGCAGGCAGCCTACACAGGATTGGGCCTCGATAGCATTGATGGCGTTGGGGCGAGCACCAAGGATTTGGGAGGAGGACTGAAGCGGAATGTAGCCGCGGTGCATCATGATCCTGCTAAAATGAATGGGCTTATTTGGAAAGCTTTTGGAACAGCTCCACACGAGTTGGGGGCCCTTAAACTGATGCCTGCTGAAACAGTATATGCCATGCATGGTGACCTCAATTTGACCGCCATACTCCAATGGGTGCAGACGATGGTAACTGATCATGGAACACCAGAAATGCTCGGGGAGCTCAATACATATTTGAAGAGCCCTCCGGTTCTTGCGGTTAATGGCGGGTACAGTGGAGAAATGGGGGTTTATGTAACCTTTGATCTAGTCAAAACGATTAAAGTGCCGATTGAGAATCCACTCACGGGAGGAGTTAGTGGAGGATTTGACGCTACTAGTGAATCGGCTGATACAGAGGCAGGAGAATTACCACCAGGCCTTTCAGATTCGCAACCAATTCGCATTCCTGATCCAGGGCCAGAGAGCGTCGAGATTCCGGGCTTACCGTCAGGTGCCGGGGAAATGCAGATGATTGAGATTCCCGAACCGGGTGTTATTATAACGATGAAGGTAAAGGATAACTCGATCCAGAAGATGCTTGAGGGATTGATATCAACTCAAATCCCCTTACAGCCCGTAGACTTGGGCGGGGTGACAATGAGTCAGTTGCCCCAGCCCATGACTTTGCCAGATTTACCCGTTGCCATACAACCAGCTATGTTTCAGGTGGGAGACTATCTGGTAATTGCCTCAACCCCGGCTCTGGCAAACAAAGTAATTACGGTACACAATGAGCAAAGTCAGGGGCTCAAGGGAACTGCCGAATTCCAGAAGATGTCAAAGGGCATGCCTTTGAAGGGCAATCATATCATGTATGTGAGTGGTCGTGTAAAAGCTCTTTCTGAAAACATGTTCAAGCAATCTCTTTCAACCGGGATGGGAGATGGTCTCCCCAAGCCCGTGGAGGAAATGATCACTAAGTTCACGACCATGGGCTCTTCAGCAGGCTTGTCGGTAGTCCAGATGCATAATGATGGTATGGTTATGCATACACATACTGAAGGCATGGGTTATGATACCATGGCTCTAGCCGGCACAGCTGCTATACCGGTTGCCTTGGCTGGTGCGACTTGGATGGCAGGTTCTTTTGCAGAAAGTTTACTGGGAGGTCCTTCCGGTCCCTTTGATGGTGGTCTTGATATGGAAGAAATGGAATTTGATGGAGGGTTGACTTTTCCACCGGAGGGTGAGAGCGATCCTACCGGTGAAGCAGAAGCAGGACCTGTTGAAGGGGCAGTTCCTACGCCATCTATTCCAATTGCCCCCAAGAGACTTGAGAAAAAGCGATAGCCTTGGGCCGGGTTACCCCATAAATAAGGCTATGCGCTTTGGTTTCCATTTGTTTATCTTGGCTTTTTGGCCGTTATTAGCTTTCTCGGCTGATCGTCCCAACATTGTTCTGGTAATGTGTGATGACTTGGGTTGGGGGGATGTCGGCTTCAATGGCTCTAAAAATATTCGCACGCCACATCTTGATGCGATGGCCAAGAGCAGTCTGCGTTTTGAGCGCTTCTACGCTGCTGCCCCTGTCTGCAGCCCTACTCGAGGCAGCTGCATCACTGGTCGGCACCCCTTTCGCTACGGAATTTACTTTGCCAATACCGGACATATGAAATCTGAGGAACTTACCTTGGCGGAGTTACTCAAAAAACACGGGTATAGGACTGGTCATTTTGGTAAGTGGCATTTGGGGACGCTTACTAAAACCCAGAAAGATGCCAATCGAGGGGGGCCTGAAGGGGTGGCTCATTTCTCTACACCTCAAGCCAATGGGTTTGAGGTGTGTTTCTCTACTGAATCCAAGGTGCCCACTTGGGATCCCATGCTGCGGCCCAAAGGTAACAACAGTAGAAGATGGTGGGATCCGGCAGAGGAAAATGTACCGTATGGTACCAGCTATTGGGATGAAAAAGGCGATCGTGTTACAGAGAATCTTTGGGGTGATAATTCCCGCGTCATTATGGACCGGGCTATTCCATTTATGCGTGCTGCAGCGCTAAAAGATCAGCCCTTTTTCACCATTGTCTGGTTTCATACACCGCATTTGCCCGTGGTTGCAGGGCCTCAGTACACACGCATGTATGCTAGCCATGAAAAATATGCTCAGCACTATTATGGCTGCATCACCGCAATGGATGAACAGGTAGGACGTTTGCGCACCGAGTTGCGTGCCATGGGTGTGGCCCAGAATACTTTGGTTGCTTTCTGCAGTGATAATGGGCCTGAAGGGCAGGCTAATAATGCCCCGGGTATGGCAGGGCATTTAAGTGGGCGCAAAAGGTCGCTATTGGAAGGAGGTATCCGAGTTCCCGGTCTCATCGAATGGCCTGGCAAGGTGCGCCCCGGTAATACGATTATCCCCGCAGTTACCAGCGATTACCTCCCCACGATTCTGAATATCATCGGTGCAAAGTCCGCTAATAACCGGCCCCTTGATGGGGTGAGTTTACTTCCCTTATTTCAGGGTAAAATGAAGGAACGGGGCAGGCCAATTGGTTTTCAATCAACCGGACAGGTCGCCTGGATTGGTGATCGTTATAAGATTTACGGTAAGGGGTCCAAAAAGGATAAACCTGACAAGGTACCTTCCTTAAAATTATTTGATTTAGTAAATGATCCTTCTGAGAAGAACGATCTCGCTAAAAAACACCCTGAGATGCTGAAAACGATGGCTGCCGAATTGGAAAAGTGGCGTGCTTCCTGCCGGCAAAGTGATTCTGGGGCAGATTATTCTACCAATTAGCTTTCTCTCCTTCTTGACCTAGAAGGCGAAGCCATCGCACAAAAGGGCGTGTTAAGATTATTATTTATCCTGTTGCTGCCGCTTTCACTGAATCTTGAGGCGCGTCAGCCTAATATTGTTTTCTATTTTATCGACGACTTGGGGTGGACCGACGTGTCCTTTATGGGTTCCAAGTATTACGAGACACCGCACGTGGATC
>CAJWKQ010000091.1 GCA_913041895.1 uncultured Verrucomicrobiales bacterium | reverse complement strand
GAAGAAGACTGCAGCGAAGAAGAAGACTGCAGCGAAGAAGAAGACTGCAGCGAAGAAGAAGACTGCAGCGAAGAAGAAAAAACTTACACGGGCACAAATCACCCGTAATAAAACTAAGCTAGCCAAGAAGGATTTTCAGATTGAAGAAGTTAAAACTGAATCGGGATTCGATCTGACCAGCAAAATTAAGGAACTTGTTCTGCTTGCTCAAGAGCAAGGCTACCTTACTCACGATGATGTATCCGAGCATTTGCCAAAAAATAAGGTTACCCCTACTGATATAGATAATGTTGCTGCACAATTTGAGCAGCTTGAAATCGCCGTGGTAGATCAAGCTGAGGTTGATAACGTGTCTCCCATCCGTCGCGGGGAAGATGATAAAACCAAGGAGGAGAAAACTAAATTAGATATCCTAGATGATCCGGTTCGTATGTACCTGAAGCAGATGGGTCAGGTGCCTTTGCTTACTCGTGAACAGGAAGTAGAAATTTCTAAGCGTATTGAGGATGCAGAAAACGAAGTCAAACGGATCATTTATTCCTTCGGGTTCACAGGTAAGGAGCACATCGCACTTGCAGAAAAACTTATTTCCGAGCCGCCTAAAGAGCGTTTTGATCGTGTTATAGTAGATAAAAAGATAGATAGTCGCGAACAGCATCTAAAAGCCCTAAGGAGGTTGGTCAAGGATGTCAGGGCTGCAGACCACAAGGTCGACGAAAAATACATGTCTAGTCTTAAGGCAAAGAATCAAGCGGCGCGTACGCGTGCAGGTAAATCTTTTGATCAGTTTAACATAAAACTCCAAAAATCATTTCCTAAATTTTTCTATAAACAAAAGGTCATAGAGGAGATGTCCGTTGTAGCTGAGAATGTGAACGAAAAGATTTTTGGCAGCATGGAGGTCATTAAACAGGCTTCAAAAGGTCGTAAGACTGCGGCCAATAAGCAGGCAATTGATAGTGAAACTCGTAAGGTTAAGGCTCTTGAAATTTTTACCCGTATGGCGTCTGAGGAATATGTCGAAAGCTTCAGACAGCTTAAACACTTCGGTAAAAAAGCCCATCAAGCTAAGACTGAAATGGTGGAAGCCAATTTGCGTCTGGTGATTTCTATTGCCAAGAAATATACCAACCGGGGCCTATCGTTTCTTGATTTGATTCAGGAAGGCAACATGGGATTAATGAAGGCAGTGGAAAAATTCGAATATCGTCGAGGTTATAAATTTTCGACCTACGCTACATGGTGGATTCGTCAGGCCATTACCCGGTCTATTGCTGATCAGGCTCGTACTATCCGTATTCCAGTGCACATGATTGAGACTATCAATAAGCTTATGCGTGTGCAGAAGCAACTGGTGCAAGACTTTGGGCGCGAAGCAACACCAGAGGAAATTGCGGATGAAATGCAGCTGCCTGTCGAGCGTGTGCGCGCTATTTTAAAGATGGCTCAACAGCCCATTAGCTTGCAAAGCCCTGTGGGAGATAGTGATGACACCAATTTTGGTGACTTTATTGAAGATAAAAGTGCAGAAAATCCGAGCGACATGACTAGCTATTCGCTTCTGAAGGATAAGTTAGGTGATGTGCTTACTTCTCTAACTGAACGCGAACGAAAGGTTTTGGAGCTACGTTTCGGTCTGAGTGATGGTTATAGCCGAACTCTGGAAGAGGTGGGTAAACAGTTTAAGGTGACGCGTGAGCGCATACGTCAGATAGAAGCCAAGGCTTTGCGGAAGATGCGTCATCCTACTCGTCTTCGCCAATTGCAGGGATTTTTGGATAGCGAGGCAATTGAATACCTTGCTTCAGCAGGATCAAATTAGCCGGATTCATCAATTCTAATGAGGGAGCTGCGCTTCATTGCGTCTTTGGTATTTGTTTTTCTAGTATGATTCCATGTTTGTACAACTGCATACTAAGTTGCGATCTCCCCAAACGTTGTCAATGCGCCCAACCGTAGGCCAGAACTTTTGGTCACGTGACCATGTTGCTGGGAAAACCGCTTCTTCCCGGCTGTAATCGTGTAGCCACTCGTTTGTGGCAATAGTATCTGATGTGTGAGGTGCGTTCTTTAATAGATTTTCTTCTGCATCTACTTTTCCCGTTTCAATGGCTTCGATCTCAGAGCGAATAACTATCATTGCTTCGCAAAAGCGGTCCAATTCTTCTTTGGATTCGCTTTCGGTTGGCTCTACCATCATCGTGCCTGCAACTGGCCATGACATGGTTGGTGCGTGAAACCCAAAATCCATCAACCGCTTTGCGACATCTTCCACTGTAACTATTTTGAATTGGCGCAGGTCGATTATACACTCATGGGCAACGTGACCATTGGTTCCTTTGAATAAAACCGGATAATGTTGATCTAGGCGTGTGGCAATATAGTTGGCATTTAGAATTGCATGTTCTGTTGCGGTTCTCAACCCATCGGACCCCATCATTGCAATATACATCCATGAAATGGGAAGAATGCTTGAACTTCCCCACGGAGCTCCGCTCACTGCTCCGATAGGGGTTTCTCCCCCTAAATTAACCACCGGATGTGCAGGAAGAAAATCCACAAGATGTTCGGCGACTCCAATCGGCCCCATGCCTGGACCTCCACCGCCGTGAGGTATACAAAAGGTCTTGTGGAGATTTATATGGCACACGTCTGTTCCAAGAGTGCCCGGTTGAGCGACGCCAACCATTGCGTTGAGATTCGCACCATCAAGATAGACCTGTCCTCCCGCTGAATGGACTACTTCACAGATTTCCTGAATTCCCTCCTCAAATACACCATAAGTAGAGGGGTAAGTGATCATCATTGCTGCCAAATCATCGATGTGTTTGTTGGCTTTGGATCGTAAATCCTCCAAGTCAATATCACCCGTTTCACTGCAATTTACAGGAACTACCTGCATGCCTGCTAAGACTGCACTGGCAGGATTGGTTCCGTGTGCGCTAGTAGGTATGAGGCATATCTTACGATGAGCTTCATTTCGGCTCTCGTGATAGGCACGGATAACCAGCAGACCCGCATATTCTCCTTGTGAGCCGGCGTTGGGCTGTAGGGAGACGCTCGCAAAACCTGTAATCTGAGCCAGCCAATTCTCCAGATCAGAAAACATTCTTTGGTATCCGCGTGATTGCTGCAAGGGTGCAAAAGGGTGTATGCAATTAAATTCAGGCCAGGAGATAGGTTTCATTTCCGACGCTGCATTAAGCTTCATGGTGCAGGAGCCCAGAGGGATCATGCTGTGTGCTAATGATAAATCGCGGTTTTCAAGGCGTTTAAGATAACGCATTAACTCCGTTTCTGAACGGTACTTGTGGAACACTTCGTGTGTGAGGAAATCGCTTGTACGCTGTAGATTTTTAGGAACAACTTCTGATGCAGTCAGATCCTTCTGTTTGAAGGGAATTTCACGATCTTCATTTAAAATTTGAAGCAATTCAGCAATGTCTGTTTCTGTGGTTGTCTCATCAAGCGCAATACCGACAGTTTTGTCATCTATTACACGTAGATTGATTCGATGCTCTAGGGCAATGTTTGATACATCTGTTGCGCTCGAAGAGGTATGTGAAATGGATAGGGTATCGAAGTAAGCCTCATGCTTTAATTGATGTCCCAATCGGGCGATGCCCGCGGCCAGAAAGCGTGTCAGACTGTGTACGCGACCAGCTATTTTGCGCAGTCCTCTAGGCCCGTGATAACACGCGTACATTGCTGACATATTGGCTAGGAGGGCTTGGGCGGTACAAATATTACTCGTAGCTTTATCACGACGTATATGTTGCTCGCGGGTTTGCAATGAAAGTCTGAAGGCAGGTCTTCCTCGGGAATCCTTAGATACGCCAACAATGCGTCCAGGCATCTGGCGTTTATGCACATCCCGGGTGGCAAAAAATGCTGCGTGAGGTCCTCCATAGCCCAAGGGCACGCCGAACCGTTGAGCGTTACCTACCGCAATATCTGCCCCCATCTCACCGGGAGCTTTCAGTAAAGTTAAAGCCAATAGGTCGGTAGCCATCACCACCATGACACCCGCTTCATGTGCGCTTTCGATTAGATCAGAATAATCGCAAATTGCTCCTTCAGTTGTGGGGTATTGCAGGAGTATTCCAAAGATCGTCTCGTCGAAGGTCAGCTCTTTGGGTGATTTGGAGTGGATATGGATACCTAAGGGATTGGCACGAGTTTGCAACAACTCTATATTTTGAGGGTGACAATCATCAGTAGCCAAAAAAACATTCCGTTTTTCTTTGCCCTTGATCGCATAGCACATGGTCATTGCTTCAGCACATGCTGTGGCTTCATCCAAAAGGGATGCATTTGCAATTTCCAATCCGGTGAGATCGGCTACCATGGTTTGGAAATTTAATAGGCTCTCCAATCGACCTTGGGAAATTTCCGCCTGATATGGGGTGTACTGTGTGTACCAGCCTGGATTTTCCATCAAGTTGCGTTGAATGACTGGCGGCACAATACAGTTCGAATAACCCATGCCAAGGTAGCTGCGGTGAACCTTGTTTTCAGCCGCAATTTTGCTGAGATGCGTTAGTGCGGCATACTCTGACAACGCTTCGGGTAATAAGAGGGGTTGGGCGCTTCTAATGGATTCGGGAACTACCGCTTCCATAAAATGTTCCATTGAATCAAACCCAATCGCTTCGAGCATAGCCCGCGCTTCATCGGCATCGGGGCCAATATGCCGATTAACAAATTTGTCAGGGTGGGGTGGGGTGGCCTCGATTTTGGATACGGTTTTTTCGGAGCTTTCGGGCTTTTTTTCGCGCACCAACATGGGATTGAAGCTAGACAACGTATGTTTTATGGGACAAGGCGGAGTTGTTGAACGGTGAGCAATGTTATTCAAAGGATGTCAGTATCATATAAACTATGACGTATGTATTGTTTTGTGAAAACCCTTGCGCAATCATAATATACAGTATATTCTGTATATACAGAAATTAAAGAAATGATAAATTTATCGTCCGTACAGCAAAAATTTATCCTTCATTGGGGGGAGATGGGGGCCCGGTGGGGTATTAATCGTACAGTTGCTCAAATACACGCACTGCTCTACATCTGGCCTGATCCATTAAACGCGGATGATATTCGGCTGACCTTGTCGGTGGCGCGATCTAACGTGAGCAACAGTCTCAAGGAATTAAATGGGTGGGGCCTTCTCAGGACGGTTCAAAAAATTGGTGATAGAAAGGATCATTATCAAACCATGGATGATCCTTGGGAAATGTTTCGAATTGTCGGTAATGAACGCAAACGCCGGGAAATGGATCCAACCGTAGCTATGCTAGCCGAATGCCTTGAGGAACAGAAAAATGCTCGCAAAGCAGATTTGTACACTGAAAAGCGCTTATCAGATATGAAGGAGTTTTTTGATAGTACCTCGGCATGTTTTGATAAACTTAATTCGTTACCTACCACCACTTTGCGTAAGTTGTCCAAGATGGGAGACAAATTGCTAAAATTGTTATCTATTTAATCTATTCAGCAAATCAAACTCAAAAAATGAAAGGAAAAACTGGAAAATGACAACGGCCGTATACATCTACATTGCCTACACAATCGCCAGCATCGCTATGACTGTTTGGGTGGCACGCACGCTCCACAAGAATGGGCGTATTTTTCTTTTGGACGCCTTCAAAGATAAGGAAGAAATGGCTGACTCGGTTAACCATCTTCTAGTGGTTGGGTTTTATCTAATTAACATTGGTTTCATCCTATTGTTCCTGCGCCTTGGAACTAAGCCTGAGACGTTGGTGGAAGGTATTGAATATATTGCGACCAAGCTCGGGGTGGTGCTGCTGGTGTTAGGATTCATGCACTTCTTCAATATGTTTAATTTTAACCGCATGCGAAAAAAAGGTCGCAGTCATGCAGTCACAGGAGAAGTGCCTCCAGTAATCACGCCAGTTGCGAGCAGTAAAACAGATGAACTTTAATCAAAAAGGTAAAGTGGTTATTGCCGGAGGGACCGGCTTTTTAGGCCTAAATCTAGCAAGTCATCTGGAGGATAAAGACAATGAGGTGGTGCTGATCTCGCGTAACGCTCCCAAGATCAACGGACCATGGACTCATTTAGAGTGGGATGGTCGTACGGTTGGCGATTGGGCCGAATGCTTGGATGGTGCATCCGCACTGGTAAACCTCGCTGGACGATCGGTGGATTGCATTAAAACACCCGATCATTGCGATGAGATATTGCGTTCGCGAGTGGATTCAGTGCGCGTATTAGGAGAAGCCTTACGTGATATAAAGAATCCTCCCTCTGTATGGGTTCAAATGGCAACTGCTCATATTTCCGGAGATCCCCCTGAGGTGGTATGTGATGAGGATTCAGAATTCGGTTATGGCTTGGCTCCTACCGTGGGGAAAGCCTGGGAAGAGGCTTATCAAGAGTGGGTTCCCGATGGGGTGCGGCAGGTTGTTTTGCGCACCAGTTTTGTTCTTGGGAAATCCGGTGGTGCTTTTCCAAAGATGAAAATGCTCGTACGTTTAGGCCTCGGTGGTCGTGTAGGGCATGGTAAACAGGGAATTAGTTGGATTCATGAAAAAGATATGGATTGTCTTATGGAGCGGGCTATTACTCAAGAGTCGATGCAGGGGGTATATGTCGCTACTGCACCCAATCCGGTTCCGCAGGAAGAATTCATGAGAAAGCTGCGCCGAGCTATTGGTATGCCAATTGGTATGCCTGCAACTGAATGGATGGTACGTTTTGGTGCACATTATCTGATGCGGACTGATCCAGAATTGATTCTTTACGGGCGTTATTGTGTTTCGCGGCGTCTGGAAAAAGAGGGCTATAAATTTAATTTTCCTGAATTAGAGAAAGCTTTGGAGAATCTTTGTGAGAGGTGAGTGAACCTCAAGGCTTGGCTTGGTGTAGTCTTTGCTCTAAAGCTTCAGTGCCGTATGGCCGATCAGCCAAAATCCGATCCTAAAATCCATTATCCCAAACTGGGAGTGTGTTTATTTGTAGGTTTTATTCTTTGGTGGCTGCCGGTTCCCGATTTGCCTGATGGATTGATTCTTCCTGAAGGGGCTAATTTTGACAAAGGATGGTGTGTATTCGCGGTTTTTGCTGCCACTATTTTGTGCTTTATTTTGCGTCCGATGCCAATGGGCCCCACCGTTTTGCTTGCTTTGGTTATTTTGGCGGCCACCAAAACCTTGGGTGAAACGGGTAAGGAGTCATTTGCTGCAGCTATGGCAGGTTATGGTAATACCACGGTTTGGCTGGTGGTAGGTGCGTTTTTGATTGCCGGGGCCATGATTCGTACCGGATTGGGCCGACGTATTGCACTCGGATGCGTGGTTAAATTTGGTAAGACCACCCTTGGCCTGGGTTACGCCACTGCTATGGCTGAAGTTATCCTAGGTCCGGCCATACCCTCTAACACCGCGCGTGGCGGAGGGGTTATGGCTCCAATTGTGAATTCACTTTCTAGGGCATTGGGGTCATCGCCCGAAAACCAACCCAAGCGTGCGGGTGAGTATCTGATGCTCAATGGAGCTCACTTGAACTTGATTACTGCGGCAATGTTTCTCACCGGTATGGCTGCCAACGGATTAGTTGTTGAAGCAGCGGCAGGGTCAGGTAAAGGTATTGAGTTCGGATGGATGACCTGGCTCAAGGGGAGCATAGTACCAGGTTTAGCGAGTTTACTGCTGATGCCTTGGTTTTTATTCAAGCTTCTTAAGCCGGAAATGCAGGATGCGAAGGCGGCTCAATATAAAGCCAAAAAACAACTGCATGAAATGGGGCCTTGGACTATTGGGGAAAAAATTATGATGGGAGTATTTCTAATGCTATTAGTGCTATGGGCTTCAGGTAAGATTCATGGGATGCATACGGGAGTGGTTGCCTTGATGGGTGTTTTAATCCTAATTTTGACTGGTACGGAAAAATGGGAAGACATCACAGGTAATAAGGAAGCTTGGGATGCAATGATTTGGTTGGGGGGCATGGTCTGTATGGCGGGTCTGCTTAAGGATCATGGTTTCATTGCTTGGTTTGCTAGTTCAATGGAAGGGCAGGTCTCGGGGTTTGGCGCACTGGCGACAGCCCTGACTTTGGCCTTGGTATATTTCTACTCTATGTATGGGTTTTCCATGTTAACTGGGCATATTACCGCCATGGTTGCGGCCTTTCTGGCTCTGGCAATAGCTGCTGGAGCTCCGCCTTTGTTGATGGTGGCACTTTTGGCTTACTTATCTAATCTATGTGGGTGTTTAACGAACTATTCAACGGGACCAGTGGTTATCTACTCTGGCTTTGGATACGTGCCAGTGGCCCGGTGGTTTAAGGTTGGATTTATCGTCTCCCTTTTCCATTTGGTCGTGTGGTTGGGAGTAGGTTTACCCTACTGGAAACTTTTGGGCTGGTGGTAGAAACTCTAAAGGATCTACTTCACAGAGATAACGGTGTAATTGCGTTTACCTTTGCGTAAGAGGAGATGTTTACCGAAGAGCAGGGCTTCAGAGGTGATCTTAGCTTGAGCATCAGATTGTCGTTCGTTGTTGAGGTTTAACCCACCTCCTTGCAAATCCTTTCTTGCCTGACCATTGGATTGGCACAGACCACTAGCAACAAATAATTCCAAAATCGGTATCCCGTCTCCATCCAGTTTCGATTTCTCAATTTCTACTGTGGGTATTTCACCGATGATTTCATTGAAGGTATTCTCGCCGATGCCTTGCAGTTCTCCCCCAAAAAGAATACGACTAGCTTGTTGAGTTTCTTTTGTTGCGCTTTCCCCGTGTATTAGGTCGGTCATGGCCACAGCCAGAGCAGTATGAGCCTCACGTGCACTAGGGTTTTCTTCGTGGCACTTCTCAAGATCTTCAATTTGCTCCCGAGATAGAAAAGTAAAATATTTGAGGTATCGGATTACATCACGATCATCAGTCCGCACCCAAAATTGGTAAAACTTATAGACGCTGGTGCGCGTCGGATCGAGCCACACCGCTCCTGCCTCGGTCTTGCCAAATTTGGTTCCATCGGTATTGGTGATGAGCGGCAAAGTAAGTCCGTAAACTTTTTGGTTTAGTTTGCGGCGTGTTAACTCAATTCCCGCTGTAATATTACCCCATTGATCACTTCCGCCAATTTGCAACTCACAATCGTGTTCCTTTTTGAGGTGATAAAAATCGAATGCCTGCAATAGCATGTAGGAAAACTCTGTGTAGCTGATACCCACATCACGATCTTCCATGCGTGCGCGAACACTTTCCTTGGCCACCATGCTATTGACGGTGAAATGTTTGCCAATGTCGCGCAAAAATTCGAGCAGGGTTACGCTGTCAGTCCAGTCAGCATTATCGAGTAGGCGAGCAGAGTTATTGGCGGTGTCAAAATCCAGCAGTTTGCACAGCTGTTTTTTTACCGAAGCAATATTTGCTTGGAGTGTTTCACGGGTGATCAGATTGCGTTCAGCTGATTTACCACTTGGGTCACCGATGGCTCCAGTTGCTCCGCCTGCTAGCGCGATAGGTATATGACCTTGGTCCTGAAATCGTCTCAATCCAATGAGAGGCACCAAATTGCCTACATGCAAGCTGTCGGAAGAGGGGTCGAAGCCGCAGTAGAGGACGATTGACCCTTCATTTAGGCGTTTAGATAGATTTTCTGAGTCGGTGCAATCGTTAATCAAACCTCGCCAAGTCAGTTCGTCCAAAATGCTCATGCCAAGTGGATTGATATTGATGGGCTGAGATAAGACTAGGGAAAACTATTTTGCTTTAACCAAAGTCCTCAAATGCTCCAGTGAGACAGTATTTTTAAATACCATTTGAAGGTTATCCTTAGTGCCGTCTTTTTTTACGTTATAATAGATGCTTTGAGTGTTGTTTACACTGGCGATAACTGCTCCATACTCGTTGAAAACAGGTGAGCCACTGGATCCTTTGGCAAAGTCTGCGGTAATGGAGATCATCCGACGTGGGCCTTCCTTGTTGGTGCTATCAAGATATTTTCTAGATATGATCCCTTCACTAAGCACATAAAAGTGGCGACTCGGATGACTAAAAACATGAACTTTGTCGCCTAAAGATGCATCTAGTGGATTCATGGTCACCGGCAGAGGGGTGAAGCCTTTGCCTTTGGCTCTAAGAATGGCAAGGTCCGTGCGTTTGTCTGCTGCCAACACTTCAACCACAGGAGCGATTCTTCCGTCGCCAGTCATGATGAAAATCGAATCATTCTGCTTATTATCTACAACATGATAACTGGTGCAAAATGCGCCATCTTCGGTTAACATGAATCCACTAGCTGCGCCACTGTGCCATTCCGGACAGCGCTTGCACTTATACAGACCAGAAACCACTAGCACTCCTTTTCGGGTACGTTCAGCAATTTCAGCGGTTGTTAGTTTCTTCTCGCCAGGCATTTGTAAGGCCAACTGGCATTGTTTGCGATTGAGTTGTTTGAGGAGTTCAGCGGCTTTAGGTATGCCATCCATTTCTCGGAGTTGCTTGGCGTGTAAATTTATCTCACTAAGCAACTTTTTGTCGTCGATCAAACCACCGGGTAGAATGCCGCGGTTGATACGAAGTTCTTCAGCGCCCAGAGCAAAAACAAAGAAAAACAAACACAGGATTGTACGCATGGGCTGATCATCAGCAGTGAGGGGGGGTTTGTACAATAAAAAAGGCGGCCTTGTTAGGGCCACCTGTAATTGATTAGGATTTGTTCTGGGTTATTCGGTTTCCTTTTTATCCTCTTTCTTATTGAGGTCAAGGTTGTCAAAGGCATGCTCAAGAGCTACAAGATCTTCGCCGGGCATAAGCTGGTCGAGTTGCTCTTGTTCTTTCTTTATTTGCTCTTCGTCGTATCCAGCAGCCTTGATGGAAAGGCCGATTCGCCGATCTGAACGGTCGATCTTAATAACCCGGGCTTCGACCTCCTGGCCTACTTCAAGAACGTTTTTGATTTTATCAACGCGGTCCTCGCTCACTTGGGAAATGTGGACTAGCCCATCCATGTCGTGATCAAGGCCTACAAAGGCGCCGAAGCTAGCGAGTTTGGAGATTTTGCCTTTGACCAGCTGGCCAACTTGATAGATTTCATCAATTTTCTCCCATGGATCTGTATCGAGTTGTTTAACGCCAATGGAGATGCGTTGGTTTTCTCGGTCAACTTCGAGCACTTGAGCTTCGATTTCATCGCCTTTTTTAATGAGCTCGGAGGGGTGGTTAATTTTTCGAGTCCAAGAAAGGTCGCTTACGTGAACCATGCCGTCCAACCCTTCCTCAAGCTCAACAAAGGCTCCGTAGCTGGTGAGATTGCGTACTTTTCCGGTTACCTTACTGCCAATAGAGTATTTTGTCTCTGCGGCGTCCCATGGGTTGTCTTCAAGCTGGCGAATACCCAAGCTAATCTTTTGTTCATCCTTATTGACCCCCAGTACTACGGCTTCGACATCTTGATCTTTTTCAAGAACCTCCGAAGGCTTCGTATGTTTTTTGGTCCAAGAAAGCTCCGTTACATGGACCAAACCTTCCACACCCGGTTCCAGCTCCACAAACGCACCATAGGAAACTAGGTTGACGACTTTGCCTTTAACTTTTTTGCCTAGGGGGTATTTGCTCTCGATAAGTTCCCATGGGTTTTGAGTTTTTTGCTTGAGGCCCAGAGAAACGCGTTCCTTATCTTTGTTGATGTCGAGCACTACGACGTCAAGTTCCTGACCTACTTGAACCATTTCACTTGGATGATTAATCCGTCCCCAACTCATATCAGTGATGTGCAAGAGGCCATCAAGGCCATCGAGGTCGATAAAGGCTCCAAAATCAGTTATGTTTTTGACCTTGCCCTTAATTATAACTCCCGGGTTCATGCCTCCTATCATTTCAGCACGTTTTGCCGAGCGTTCTTCCTC
>CAJWKQ010000090.1 GCA_913041895.1 uncultured Verrucomicrobiales bacterium | reverse complement strand
CCGCCACGGGTACATCGAGCTTTAGCTTGGTCTTTGATTCCTTCGAATCGGCTGAATGGCATTCATAGCAGTGTTTGATCAAAACAGGGCGGATTTTGGTCTCGAAGAATGTTCTCTGTTGCTGTGGGACCTCAGCTTGTAAGTTAGTCCAAAGAGCTAGAAGAAATAAGATGTTTAGTCTTACAAACATTATCTTCTAAAAATGCTAAAAAACCACGCCTTTGGGGTCAAAGACAAAGGTGCCATAATTGATTTACGCTAGTATTTCATTGATCACATGTCCGTGCACATCGGTCAGACGGCGTTGGATGCCGTTGTGGTAGAAAGTGAGTTTCTCGTGGTCGAGCCCGAGAAGGTGCAAGATCGTGGCATGGAAATCATGTGGAGTAATTACGTTTTGCTGTGCCTTAAAACCGAATTCATCTGTAGCACCGTAGCTCATGCCTCCTTTCACGCCGGCGCCGGCAAGCCAGGCGGTGAAGCCGTGCGGGTTGTGGTCGCGCCCGTAGGTGCCGGCCTGAAACATCGGCATGCGGCCAAACTCTGTAGCAAAAACCACGAGTGTGTCTTTCAGTAAACCACGTTGTTTTAGATCGCGTAACAAGCCGGCAACGGGCTGGTCGAGGATGCGTCCATGCACGTCATATTGTTCCTTTAGCTTAAAATGGCCATCCCAATTGATGCGGCCGCCTGAAGCGTACGCGCCATTGAAGAGCTGTACAAAGCGCACGCCGCGTTCCACAAGCCGCCGGGCGAGGATGCAGTTTTCGGCAAAGGCGGCCTGATGCCGGTCGTCGCTATCTGCGCCGTACAATTCGCGGATATGCGTTGGCTCGTCCTTGAGGTTGGCGGCTTCGGGCACGGAAAGCTGCATGCGCGCGGCAAGTTCGTAGCTGGCAATGCGCGCGGCGAGATTGGCATCACCTGGAAAGACTGACTGCGCCTCGGTCTCCAGTGCGCGCAGGGTCGACCTCGCGGCGTTGTCCTTCTCGGCGGTAATACCCTTGGGACGCTCGAGAAAACGAATTGGCTTGGTGCTGCTGAAAGGCGTGCCTTGGAAGGCGGCGGGAAGGAAGCCGTTGGCCCAGTTGTTCGGCCCGCTTTGTGGCATGCCGCGTGGATCCTCAATAGCCACAAACGCCGGCAGGTTTTGGTTCTCACTGCCGAGTGCGTAATTGATCCACGTGCCCATGCTCGGGAAGCCATCAAAGACGAAACCGGTGTTCATGAAATTCTCTGCCGG
Source organism: uncultured Verrucomicrobiales bacterium (assembly GCA_913041895.1). GTDB lineage: Bacteria > Verrucomicrobiota > Verrucomicrobiia > Limisphaerales > UBA1100 > UBA1100. The sequence goes on along the minus strand of CAJWKQ010000090.1, from coordinate 10,712 downwards.
CCCATGCGTGTTGGAGCGGTTGGTGAGCGAGTGGAAAAAGCACAACTCATCGGCCAGCTCACCAATGTGCGGCACCAGTTCGCTAACCTGTTTGCCACACTGGCCGCGAGGTTTGAAGTTCCACAATGGCTTCGTGAGGTTGCCGTTCGGGCCTTGGAACGACACGAGTCGTTCATTGCCCGGAAGCGGTTGTCCGTGACGTTTGATGAGCTCTGGCTTGTAATCAAACGTGTCCACATGGCTTAACGCGCCTGAGCAAAACACCTCGATTACTCTCTTCGCCTTCGGCGCAAAATGTGTTGGCCGCGGTGCGTATGGGCGTGTGGGATCAAAGCCAGCTGGTGCGCCTTTAAAGTCCTCCGCCAACATTGCCGCCAGTGCCACGCCGGAAAAACCGTGCATGGACTGTGTCAAAAATTGTCGGCGATGTATCATGGGATCATCAAAAATGAACTAGTGTTGAATAATACACGGCAGGCTTGGTCCAGCCCGTGTTTTATTGCGAGTTGATAAAGAGCGTTATATTCACGGAGTTCGGGTTGTCTTGAACAAGCCAATATAAAAGCATACTCGATTTGAGCTTTGAGGCCTTCGCCTGCCTCCTTTTTGACTCTTTCTGCAAAAAAATCGGATTGGCGAATTGCAAAAGGACTGTTGAGCAGGCTGAGAGATTGCAAAGGCGTGATGGAGCGTGTTCGACGGGGTTTCATTTGGCCGGCATCAGGGCAATCAAATGCGCCGAAGATGTCGACTGCTTGCATACGAACCTTGTGGGAGTAGATCATACGCCGCCAGCCGTCGGTTTCAAAGGTTTCCTTGGGGTGATAGTCGGAGAGTCCTCCACGTTGGTTAAAAAAATCAAAACCCCGGCCGCCGGTTTTAAGATTCAGCTTGCCGCTAACAAAAAGCATTGTGTCTCGAATGGCTTCGGCTTCCATGCGGCGTGGTGGATAACGCCAAAGCAGGCGACTGTCCGCATCAACGCGAGCGGCTTTATTGTTCGGGCGATTGGACTGCATGTAAGTTCGTGAGGTAAGAATGAGACGGTGTAGTTTTTTTATAGACCAACCTTGCTGCATAAACTCGCTGGCCAGCCAGTCGAGCAAGCTTGGATGCGTTGGATCATTGCCCATCTTCCCGAAGTCTGAAGGCGTATCCACAAGGCCGGCGCCGAAGTGTTTTTGCCAGACGCGATTAACCAACACGCGCGCAGTGAGCGGATGATCTTGGCGTGTGAGATGCCGCGCTAAGGCCAGCCGTCGCTCGGGTTCGGTGGTGTCTTTTGGTTGTAATCTGCCGAGTATACTAGGAATCGTTGGAGATAATTCCTCTAAGCGCTGCATGGGATCGCCTCGACGCAAGAGCCAGGTTGTTTCCGGTTTTGTGAAACTGGCCGCAAATGTTTGTGGTCCGGCAGATAGGCGGTTCAGTTCTGCCTGCGCCATGCGCAACTGGCCGATGAGCGCCATCATTTCCTTTATTTCCGACTCGTTTAGATCTGAGAGTTTCACCTTGTCTGGCGCGCGTGCGTCGTCGATGCGCGGTTGGCGATCATTGGTGTGGGCAACCGTTTGCCAAACATCATCGGGGCGCAGCACTTCAATGATGTAATCGGCCGGAATGCTCGAGCCGTTGTGCCAGGTTATGCTTTGCAAGGTCACCGGTTTAGGGAAGTCGATGCGCAACCACGCCGGCCCGGTACTGGCCGAAACCCACGGGAAGGATTGACGGCGATCTACTGAGCCGTCGGTAAGATTTTCGAAATGACGTGTTTGATTTGCCAGTGCAAAGCTTGAAGCGCTGGGAACAGCACCAGTGGAGGCGAGAGCGGAGTTTTCTTTTTCTGGTGTCCACGCCTCGAATTCATAAATCGAAGCAGGCCTGCCGTTGATTGTGGCGGCAATCTTCATGCGGACCGACTGCGCTAATACGGGTTCAAACGTTTCTTTTTGAACACTGAGTAAGGGTACGCGCAGTTTATGTTTCTTGCGCAAGGTCTCGATTTTGTTTTGCAACTGTTTCACCTTCGCGCTCGCGGAAGGAACCTTGCCAGCCCAGTCGTCGTTCTCGGCACCTCGCAGGCGGCGGTTTCCATAACGTAAACCGGCAAAGATGGCCTGCATGCCGTAGTAATCCTTTTGAAGAATGGGGTCAAACTTGTGATCGTGGCATCGCGCACAGCCGATGGTAAGGCCGAGCATGCCTTGACTCACGGTGCGGATAACTTCATCGAGTTCATCCTGTCGCGCCGAGCGCATCGCCTCTTCATCTCGTCCGATCTGTCCTGGCTGCAGGGCAGGTCCCGAAACGAGAAAACCAAGTGCTGCATCCGCGCCGGTCATGTCGCCGGCCAATTGATCGCGAATGAATTGGTCATAGGGCAGGTCACGGTTGAATGCGGCAATAACCCAGTCGCGATAATGCCAGGCCACCGGCCGTTCGATGTTGGTTTCGAAGCCGACGGTTTCCGCCCAGCGAATAACATCCAGCCAATGCTGCGCCCACCGCTCGCCATACCGAGGTGAAGCTAATAGCCTGTTCACCACGGATGCAAATGCCGCTGCTATCGGGCGTTTATCCGTGCGGAAGGTGTGCAGTTCCTGCATCGTTGGCGGCAACCCTATGAGATCCAGTGTTGCCCGACGTAATAATACATCGCGATCGGCCATTGGCGACAAATGCAGGTTTTTTTCGGCCAACTTTTGCTCTGCAAAAAAATCGACGGGGTTGGTTGTGGCCGGAACCGTTACCCGTTTTACCGGTCGGAATGACCAATGTTTTTCTGATGCCCACGTGAGAAGGCTGATTAGGTAAAACAGGATGACACTCAAACGTTTCATAGGAGATGCTTGGCGAAAAACTTCTGCACATGGTCCCACATTTTCTCAGAGAGCACGTGACCGGTTTTGGGTTCTATAAAGGAAGAAAAGTTTTCAGCTGCTCCGGCCTCAGCGTAGGCCTTGGCGATGGTTTTCAAGCCTTCGCGGGCTTCCTCGATGGGCGAGCCGCCATCGGTTTCGCCTAGGTTCAGGTGCAGAGCACGTGGGGCAATGAGGCCGGCAATGTCCGGGGTATCTCCATGTGCGTGGATGCCGGGAATGAAGTTTGGAAAACAGTGGAGCAGCTTGGTGCGATGAATGGCGCCGTAAGTGGGTAGGCAGCAGTTGCCGACCAGCGCCTTGATGCGCGGCTCCCATGGGCCAACTAGCCATGTATGCGTGGAACCCATGCTGTGGCCGTAACAGCCAATGTTATCAGCCTTCACCTCGGGGCGAGACACGAGGTAATCAATAGCGCGCCGCATATCTAAAATGTTTTTCCAAGCCATACATTTACCGGCGACCGTGTAGCGTAGAAATTCAAACCGCTCATAGTTCCCGCGAGTCAGTTTTTTTTGCGGATCCTGCCTTTCTTCAAAACACAATGCATCAGGACAGAGCACTACATAACCCAATTTGGCGAGAGCCACGCCGGTATGGTGCATGGGATTGCCTGCAATTCCGGCAGGTTCGGTTTTCCCTAAGTGCCATTGGCCGGCGTGTTGATGCCAAATGGCGATGGCCGGTGCAGTCGATTTGTCATTCACGCCATCGGGCACAAGTAGAATTGCCGGGCATCGGTCGTTGGGCTCGAGTTCGTAGCTTAGCCAGATTAATCGGTAACCGTCCTTCTGCTCGGTTTTTTGTATCTTTGGTTTCAGGTCACCTCCTTCAGGCCACGGGCCACCCAAGCATTCGGAAAGTTTTTTACGGAAAATTGTATTTTTGTTTTTCAAGGTTCGTTCCCCTTTTGAGGTTATCGTTAATGCCGTTACTCCCGCTGCAAGGGTACTTGATTTAATGAATTCTCGGCGATTAGGCATGGTGCTATTTACTGGGCTCTTATGAGATTAGCACCACGGTTTATTTACGTCTAGTTATGACATAAATCTTTCGGATGAATTTGATGTGAGAATTTAGATGTCGTTGATTGTCCGAAGTAAATGTGTTTGGCCATCCAGTGAATGTTCTGGATCAAAAAGGATGGGATAAAAATCACCCTCCATTTTTTGGCCTTTAGGCAGCATGGGAAAGTTTGTGGTGCCGGGGCTGTCTTCACCCTCAAAATTGGAAATAACACCGTCAGTTAGGGTATTTATGACTGTTGCGCGTCTTGAGCGGTCCGATCGGTTTTCATAGGAGCCATGCATCATTAATGGATGGTGAAACACAGCTTCTCCTTTTTTAAGGACGATAGGACATTTTTTATCAAAATCTGCAATTTGTTCGGGAGTTAAAACTTCTCGTACTGAATCCATATCTCCAGCTAGGCCGGTTTTTTTTAACAAACCCCAACGGTGACTACCCGGTACATAGTGAAGGCAACCATTTTCTTCATCGGCATCGTCCAATCCAATCCAGCACGTCAAATGGCTCATGGGTTTGGTCCAGGTCCAGTAGGAAAAATCCTGATGCCACGCAACTACTCCCCCATGTTTAGCTGGTTTGCTGAAGAGTTGGTCGTGAAATAACCTTATTTTTCCACCAAGCAATTGATAGACCGGTACAAGAAAGGCTGGGTTCCAAAGGATATCGTGGAATGCCTTTCGAACTCGCCAGGCACCCAAGGCATGAAAAAGGACCGTTTCAGGATCGCCTGACTCGTTGCTATGATATTCATAAAAGAGTTCATGACCTTCGTGGTCCGGGTTGACCATTTCTGCCAGTTCCTCACGGAGGGCTTTTATCTGTTCATCGTTTAGTAGCTTAATGCCGCTAACGTAGCCTTGATCATTAAAATGCTTAATTTGTTCCTCTGTTAATTGAAACTTACTCCATTGCTCAGGCGAAGAGGGTTGGCAGAATAAATCGGTGAGCGGTCGATGGTTTAAGGCAAGATCTTTACTCATTGAATGATTAGGCGATCAATTGATCCAACACATGGCCATGGACATCAGTAAGGCGCCGGTCAATGCCATTATTGCGGACCGTTAGCTGTTTATGGTCTATACCCATGAGATGCAGCATGGTGGCATGGATATCATAAACCTGAGTTGGATTTTCCCGTTCTAAAGGTTTGTAACCCCATTGGTCACTTTCTCCAGCGGTAACGCCTCCCTTGATTCCCCCACCGCAAAGCCAGTTGGTAAAAACGTAAGGATTGTGATCGCGACCCTTACTGCCTTGAGTGCTGGGCATACGGCCAAACTCTGTGGTCCAGTGTATGATGGTGTCATCTAGTAGGCCGCGTTGTTTTAAATCCTTGATTAGCCCAACAGTGCCCCGAGCCATTCCGGAAGCCAGCGGACCATGATCGCGTTCAATGTCTTCATGGCTATCCCAATTGCGACGGGGAAAGCTATTGTCGTTGCCCGACCAAATTTGGACAAACCGCACATCTCGTTCAATCAGTCGTCGAGCAATCAGACATTTGCGGCCGAAGTATTCCGTTTCCTCTTCTACATTAATTTCCTTGGGATAATTCTTCTGTTCACGGTTTAAACCGTAGAGTTTGAGTACGTGGTCAGGTTCTTTGGAAATATCCAATGCTTCGGTTGCAGAAAGCTGCAGTCTTGCAGCCAGTTCATAGGTCTTGATGCGCGCATCCAAGCGATCATCTCCAGCTCGGGTTAACGCATAGTCGCTATTGAGCTTATTGATAAGATTTATTCCTTCCTTGTGACTTTGTTTGGTTACAAATTCGGCCTTAGCGTGCAAATCAGGGATCGGGTTTTCTCGTTGAGGGAAAATAGTGGTGCCTTGAGTATGCGTCGGAAGGAACGCACTGGCCCAATTTTTGGGTCCATTAGACGCGTAGCCTCGATGATCAGGTAATACCACAAAGGTGGGAAGGTTTTCATTTTCGCTGCCCAGTGCGTAGCTTACCCACGAACCCATACCGGGAAAGCCGGGTCGTTGGAATCCGGTGGCTTGCAGGTAGGTAGCCTGGCTGTGAACGCCTGTCTTTCCAACGAGGTTATGGACAAAAGCCATGTCATCAACCACTTCACCCAGAGGAGCCACAACTTGAGAGAGATGTTTCCCGCCTTGACCGTAACGCTTAAATTCAAACGGTGAACGCATCCATGGGCCGAGCCCATTTTGGAACGCTTCAACGTGTTCACCAAAATCACTTTTCTGGCCATGATATTTGATAAGCGCAGGTTTGAAATCAAAGGTATCCAAATGACTTGCAGCTCCACCCATGAAAAGCTGAATGACTCGTTTGGCTTTAGGAGGATGATTTAGTGTGCCAGTTAAGATGCCGCTACCTAGTAAGGGCTCTTGGCCTAACATTGAGGTTAGAGCTAGCCCGCCCAAGCCGCCGCCCGATTGCCAAAGAAAATTCCGCCGACTTTGAGGTGCGGATTCTTTATTATGAGGATATGCAGAATGCGTCGGCATAATCAGTCGACATAAGTAAATTCAGATAGATTGAATAATACCCTGCACAGATTTTGCAATCCATGTCGTTGTGCATAGGAATGGAGCGCCTCCATTTCTTGGGCATTTGGGGGTCGGCCTGTGGTCAGTTGGTGTGCTCTACGGATTTGGCCTTTTAAGGTTTTGGATTCTTTTTGAATCCTGCTGGCAAATTGTTCAGACATGTACAGGGTGAATTTGTTGTTGAGTAGACTTAAAGCCTGTAAGGCCGTGAGGGTCTCATCTCTTTTGGGAGTGCTTTGGCTGGAGTCTGCGCAATCCAATGTCGTCATGAATGGGTCCGGTTGGGATCGGACGATGAATCGGTATACTGAGCGTCGGTGACTGTCGCTGTCTGCCGGGTCAAACTTGTGGTATTCGTAGTGGGGTGAATGGGCGGTTTTTTCCAGTTTGAATAAATAAAAACCTGGACCACCTAGTTTGAGATTTAAAGTCCCACTGGTGGCAAGAATGCTATCGCGTAATTCCTCTGCCTCAAGTCGCCGTCGATTCATGCGCCAAAGAAGTCGGTTATCAGAATCAATCCGGTCAAATTCTTCTGATTGTGAGGAGGATTGGCGATAGGTGCTACTGGTTACAATCAATTTATGAAGGTGTTTAAAGCTTCCCTCTGAATTTCGAAATTCCAGTGCCAACCAGTCGAGTAATTCCGGATGGCTTGGCGGTAAACCCATGCGACCAAAGTCATTGGGTGTCTCCACAATACCCTTACCAAAATGCCATAGCCAGATGCGATTTGCGATGGAGCGCCAGGTAAGCGGATTATCCTTTCGGGTAATCCATTTGGCTAAGGCCGCACGCCTCGCGGATTCGGGATGGTTGGCAGTTAATTTGAATTCAAAGTTCTCTTTTGGGAAAATGGGTAAGGTGCCAGGTTGTACATCACCTCGCGGATCCTGAATGTTACCTCGGTGCAATACTTTGACCATTCGGGGCTTGCCTTTTGTGGGTTTGAAATTCCCCTGAACTTTAAAGTCAGTAGCGGCGGCATAGACCATCTTTCCTTTGGGAATACCCTTAAGTTCTTTTTCGGTAGCAGTAATTTGATCCTGCAGTTTTTTGCGCCGGGCTTGGCGTTCTGGTTTGCGAAGCTTGGCTACGATTGCCTCACGATCAGCTTGTGTTTTTTGAAGTACTCCAATGGCTTTTTCATCAGCCGCAATGGGAAAATGGCCATCAGTCAGGTTAGTTCGTCGCCAGCGGATCGGTGCCTCAATTGAATCAGGGGAGGAGACCTTGGCCTTGAGTGCAACATTCTTTCCGGTGTCATCAAACACCTCCAGTTCAGCCAAGGCAAATATGTAGTCTTTACTACGTTTAGCTAGATGTTTTGCTGTGACGCGCACCCAGCGGACTTTGTTTTTAGTTTGGAAGCTGACGGAAGCAATATCCGGATTTGGATAATCATTCTTGGTTTGATCAAAAAGAAGAATAGGTTTCTTGAAGTCGGCAGTGAGTGAGCCTTCCACCTTAAATCGTACGGGGAAACCAAATCCGCCATTAATGCCATTAAATTCATCATGGCAAGGACGTAGTGCAATGCGTTGGATATTTACGGTTTTCCCTAAATCAACTTGCACCCACTTGGTGGTTTCTGCCGATTTTACGATAGCACTGTGGTAGCCATATTCTGGGCGTTTACTTTTTAATTTGGCCTTGGAGCGCAATGTGGCGATCTCTTTATCCATTGAAGCAAGTTGTGCTCCGCCTTCCTTTTTGATTTCCTCATCTAAAGCTGAAAGGTCCTTTTTAAAGTCTGTTACGCGTTGAGAAAGGTTAGCTTTCTTTTTGGCTAATCCCGGTTGCGAATCATAGAGGCGCTCAGCTCGGTCGACGGCTGCAAAGATTGATTGGAGACTATAGTAGTGTTTCTGGGTAAAGGGATCAAACTTGTGATCATGGCAACGGGCGCATTGAATGGTGGCACTGGTAAAGGTATTGAGGGTATTACTCACCATTTCATCACGGTCAATGTGGCGAGCTACTCGTCCGTCGATTTTGGATTCAGGAACTTCTACGTGGCCAATAAAATCCCACGGCCCAGCGGCAATAAAGCCCAGTCCCAGAATTCCGTCGGCTGTGCCGGGAAAAAGAGCGTCTCCGGCAATTTGTTCCTGAACAAATCGATCGTAGGGTTTACCTTTGTTGAAGGAATCGATGACGTAGTCGCGATAGGGCCACGCATTTGGCCTCAGCTTGTCCTTATCATAACCACACGTATCAGCATACTTGACTACATCAAGCCAGTGCCTTCCCCAACGTTCGCCATAGTGCGGTGAAGCCAAGAGTCGGTCGGCAAGATTGGATATAGCATGATCGCGGGTTTTTTTGGCTGCAGTTTCAAAATCGGCAATTTCTTTAGGGGTGGGTGGCAATCCAATGAGATCAAAAGTCATGCGGCGAATTAACGTACGGTTATCGGCTTCCGCTGATGGGGTGACTCCAGCTTCAATCTGTTTTGCGCGGATGAATTGATCAATAGGATTACGGGTCCAATCTTTTTGTGATTCAGTTAACTTGGGAAGAGTAGGGCGCTTTAACGGCTTCAAGGACCAATGTTGCTCCCACTTGGCACCTTCCTCAATCCACGTGCGAATTGTGGCAACCTCTGAAGTTGAAATTTTTTTGCCACTCTTAACCGGAGGCATGATCTCCTTTGGATCCGTATGTGTGATACGAGTAAGAATTTCCTTTAGCGCTTCCCTTGCTTCGGACTCTACATCCAACCGTAAATCTCCTTTGCGTGATTCGGCATCCGGTCCGTGGCACTGGTAGCAGTTAGAGGTAAGGATAGGGCGTACTTGCCGATCGTATGAGATCGACTCGGCTGTCAGAATGCCCAAAGGGGCAATCAGAAAAATAACCTGAAGTAGGCGTGTCATCCGCACTGGGGGATTATTTTCGATCCATAAAGCAGTTCTGGAAAGATTTTTACTTTATAGGCTTAGAGCCGTTTGCAGCGGCTTACTTTGGTGATAATCTTTTTACCATCCTTGACAGTAAATTCACCTTCCATATCCACTACTGAGCCGACACAGGCGTCCAGTTTTAGGTTATGGACATTCCCAAAGCTGGGGCGAATCTCCAGTTGTTCCTTGTTGGAGAGTTGTATCAGGTAAAGATTCAGGTCATCAGCTTTCACGCTGATCTTGAGCATGCCCTTGAGCACAATCTTGTTACCTGTCTCCTTTACAACTTTCCACGTGCCATCATCAACATACCGTGGGGCAAGGTTTGCCTTCTCTGAAATACCTGTAAGTACACCTGTGGAATTGCCGTATTGTTCGCGCTGGACCCCCATGATTTCCATGAGTTTCAAGTGGAGATTTCCGTTTGGCACATTGGGATATTCCACATAACGACCGGGCAGAATTTTACCACCGCCCCCTCCGGCCAGCACTAGTGGCAGATCGCTGACTGAGTGATAATCCCCATGCTTGATGCCTGAACCAAACAATATGGCCGAATTATCAAATACAGTACCATCATTGTCCTTAAGCGACTTGAGCCGATCGATGAACCCGCCAAACTGTTGGATATACCAGTGATTGATTTTGTCGTAGCCCGATAACCCCGATGAGCGATTACGGGTGCGGACAAAGTGAGAGAGCATGTGAAGTTCATCATTGATGCCTAGGAATTCAAAGGTCGATCGGCTTTCGGTGTGTGCCATCATTAGTGTGCAAACCCGGGTCATGTCCGTCCAGAATGCCAGGGCCATGAGTTCGAGCATGGCACGGGTGCGATCACCAATATTATTGGCCGGGGGTACCGGCTCAATCTCTTTTAGTCTCACTTCGCGGGTCAGGTTGGTCTGCGTTTTGAATTTCTCAATATCCCGCTCCACATCACGTATTGACTGGAGGTATTGTTCCAGTACTTGCTTATCCTGACTGCTTGCCTTTCGCGTAATGGCCGCGTAGCTGTCTTTCACCTCATCAAGCACACTGGTAGTACGTTTGCGGAAGTCGCCGTTATGAAAACCTTTGAAGAGGCGGTTGAAGAGGACCTCCGGCTTGTCCTCGACCGGCAGTGGTTTGCCTTCGGCGTCGAAAGAAATGAAGTTCTCCGAAGGGTCGTTCCCGTCCAAATACATATCACTGCGAAGGGCCAATGACTTGATCGGTGTTTCACGGCCAACATGGTCGGCAATTACCTGGTCAAAGGAGTGTCTTTGGATAAGGCGCGATTTGCGCAATTGCCCGGTCATGAACGTGACTGTCACGTGCGGGTGGCCGCCATTGGCCCGCTGGTCCGCGTCGATATTACGTAGAATTACGATATCCTTTT
>CAJWKQ010000089.1 GCA_913041895.1 uncultured Verrucomicrobiales bacterium | reverse complement strand
CCAGCGTTGATCGCTGACACTCCAGCGTTTGTCTGGGTTTGGCGTGTAGCGATCCAAGTGCGGCGTATTCACTTGGGTGTTTCCCGTGAACCCAAAGTCACGATAGGCCTGATCATCAGAAATGATGAGCACAATATTCGGCCGGTCCGCCAGTACTATGGCCGGCAGTGACAGAGCCATCGCAACCAGAAACCGAGTGGCGCGTTTTATGAATTCCCCGACAGGCACTTTTCGAGATACGCCCGGGCGCGGTTGATTTCGGTGGTGCATTGAGCGGCGGTGGGCAGGATGGGGATGCCACGGGGGACGGGGTGCATAAAAATGCTGGTGAGGCCGTTGTAGTCGATGGCCTTTAGCGCGCCGAGGATAGGCGTGAAGTCCAGCTTTCCGCGGCCGGGCATTTGTAATAGTTCCTGTTCTTTGGGTAGTTTTTTCATGCAACCCATACCGTGTTGCCACGCGTAAAACATTGCGATGCGATTACCGAGTGCCTTGATGAGTGTGGTATGATTGGCTGCGTCAACGCCGAGGGTCTCAAGGTGGTAGGGAGCCAGCGCGATGCCGAGGTTGTTACTGGGCGCAAATTCAGCGAGCCACTTGAGCGAGTCGGGTGTGTTTATGAGGTTGCTAGAATGGTTCTCGATCGCGATGGTTACGCCGGCGGCTTTGGCGACGGCGAGGTGGGGCTTCATGAGCTCGGCGAATTTTTTGACTTCAGTTTTCAGTTCAGCACCTTTCAGCCCGCGCTTGCCTCGGCCGCCACAAACTATGATTTTGGTGCCAAATTTTTTTGCAAAGGCCATCTCTTTTTGCAGGCCGAACGGTCCGAGGTCATAGCGAGTGATGCAGCCCATGCGCAAGATACCTTTGGCGGTCTTATGGCTTTGCAGCATTTTAGAAAACACATCGTGGCCCATCTCCTCGATTTGTTCGCGTTGGTTGCCATGAACGCGCGGCCAGATATCGATGGTATCTGCACCAGTCTTAGTTACCTCGGGCAGTATGTCCTTCAGGGGTAGGGTGCCATACATTGAGGAGGAGAGGATGTAGTTGAGGCGAAACTTGGGTCTGGCTGCTACAGCTGGTGCTAGGGCAGCAGTTGCGGTAGCTCCAATAAATTGGCGACGGGAGAAAGTTCTCATGAGTTCCAAATTATGCGGCCATTTTCCAAAAAAGACACGCCCAAGTGCATCGGTTCGGTTTCGCCAGGGCGATAGATGATTTTCGGAGAGTATTGCGTAACATATGCACGGCGCATTTGGTTAGTAATATTCGTCCCGCTCCGGTGGAAACTGAGCGAGCTGAAAACGACCACACTGCCCGCAGGCACAATTGCTGGCACGCCGCGTGCATCCCCAAAATAGCCTGCCTTGTCGCCAGTTTTCTCATCGTACTCGTGTTCCACCAACGTACGTATGCCGATGTGGGAAAAGGGCATTATATATGCGGTACCGTTGTCCAGCGTCATATCATCTACTGCTGTCCAACAGGTGACGTACGGGGTGTGGGGGAATCCGAGGTAACCACTATCCTGATGCCATGAAAAGGACATGCCTTGTTCAGCAGCTTTAACTACATATTGGTCGTAGAATAGAAATGCGGTATCGCCGATCGTTGCCTGGCAAACCTCCGCCATTAATTCACTGAACACAAACTCTGCTAAGCGCGGCGCCTGTTTGTATTGCTTAGCAATGTGATAGCGCTTTCCGCGGTGGCTGATGTGAATATGATCCGTGCCCAGTCGATCCATCTCCGCATGCATCGCCTCAATGAGGCAATCGCACGAGTCGCGCAGGATCGCAAGCTGCTCTTCCGGTACGGCGCGTTCGAGGATGAAGTATCCCTCTTTCCGAAACTGCGCACGTTGTTTCTCAGTGACTATCGACACCTTGTTTTAATGGGTTTTCGTACCACACAACATTCTTACTCTGTTGTCCGGCAATCAACACATCGAGGTCACCGTCCTTGTCCATGTCTACCAGGCGGATGTCATAGGCGCACTGGTCGGCGTTGATGATGTGGGTGGTGAATTTTCCCTTGCCGTCATTCTCAAACCATGCGGCCTTGCGGCTTAGGTAGGCGCAGGTAACCGCATCGAGATCACCGTCATTGTCGATGTCACCGATTTGTAGGCAGTGAGGAGATTGAAGATCGGTGTTGATTTCGTGTATAGTCCATTTTGGGTTTTCGTACCAGATGAGCCCTACACCATGGCCGCGACTGGCAACAATATCCAGTTTGCCGTCTCCATTTACGTCGGCGGGTAAAATATTAGTGGCACCGGGGTGTTTGCCGGGTAGTAAATGTTTTTTGAATGGCTGGGTAGGGTCCTTGCCTGCCTCCCACCAAGCAAACCACTCGCCTTGTCCTGATTTATCGGCAGGGCCGCCTTTGGCCGCGAGAGTGATATCTATCCTGCCATCACCATTAAGGTCGCCTGCACCAAGGTAGTGGCTCAGGCCCGGGGCATCCTCCTTGGCAAAAATATGACGTGTCCAGCGATGGGCTTCACGGGGGTTCTTGGGGACTTCTAGCCACGCGGCGGAATTGGGAAATTTACCCTTGGGTTGACCGCTGTTGGCAAGCAGGTCCAGTTTGCCGTCACCATTTATGTCTGCTTTCAGTACGCCGTGGATGCCAATGATTTCATCCTCGGCAATGCGAGCTTTCCAAGGCATTCCGGTGGGGTTTTTGTAAGGTTGCTCAAACCATACAATCAAACCCGGTTTGTAACGTGCGCCAATAAAATCTGCATCCCCATCCCCATCCACATCAAAGGTTTCTCCGTGGATAAAGGTGTGGCTTTTATCGTTACCTATGACGACCTCTTTCCAAGTGGGCGCTACATGTAATCTAGTTTTTCCACCAGCGCTACTGATAATGTCTATTTTACCATCACCCGTGAAATCTTCTGCCACAGCTACATTGCACCGCAGACCCTCCCACACCAAATGTTTCTTCCAGTGGCCCTTTATTTCAGCGGTGCTGGAAAACGGACAAATTAGAGTTACTGCAATTAAGACGATGTGTTTCATTTTAATTTGTGTGTTTGCGGGTTTGGTCAAATAGCAATTTCATTTCCTTTAACAGGGCAGTATGTGAAGCAGATCGGGCAAGGTTCGTGATTTCCTTTGGGTCTTCCTGATAGTCATAGAGTTCTATCCCATGCTTGCCTTCATTCCACTCGGTGTAACGGTAGCGTGTGGTTCGAATGGACCGTCCCAAAGGTTTAATTTTGCCCGTTATGCCGGGAAGGCGAGGTCGAATCCGAGTGGTGCTAAAAGCAGCTTTTCGGACGCTATGTTTTGGATTTCTCAGTACAGGCACTAAGCTGTGGCCTTTTAAATGTGTTGGCTTGGGTAAATTGCAGAGTTCGGTAAGTGTTGGATAAAGGTCTAGGAGTTCCGTTAGGGAGGTGCTGGTTTGGCCAGCATTTTCCATTCTAGGAACTGAAATAATTAATGGAACTCTGGTGCTGCCCTCAAAGAGGTCGCTCTTTTGCCAGAGTCCATGATGGCCTAAATGATAGCCGTGGTCGCTCAGGAAAACGACAATTGTATTGTCATTTAGTTTCAAACTATCCAGTCCGTCGAGTATTCGGCCTAAGCATGCGTCCATGAGGGTAGTGGAGGCATAATAGGCTTGTATGATTTCTTTTCGTTGTTCAAGTACGAGTTCGCGTTGGTTGGGTCGGTCAGGGAGGGCGGCAGGCGGTATGTCATCGCGGTCACTGGGGATTTCCAACACCGGATTAATCTTATCCAGCGGATAATGTTTGGCATGATGAGTTGGAGCTACGTATGGCGTATGTGGCCGATAAAAGCCAACAGCTAGAAAGAAGGGTTTGCCGGTTTTATTAGGATGGTGTTCCTCTAGAAGTTTTACTGCTTCAAGAGCAGCTTTTCCATCAGTATGCTCCTCGTCTTTGCTGTCGAGTAGAAGCCAGCTCATGGTTCCCCCGTATTGACCCTTCTTGAGAGTGATAACCTCATCTTGGCGAGTGCGATCAATTCCAATTGGGTTAATGACTTTGTTCCATGATGCTTTATCATCCACCCCATCAGTGCCAATTTGTAGAGGGACGCCGTAATGATAGATTTTTCCGATGCGTGCAGCAAAGTAGCCATGGTTAATGAAATGTTGCGATAGTGAAGCGATATTTGGGTTCTTATCGCGAAAGTGACCGGCGTTTGAAAGAACACCCGTTTGTTCGGGATATAGCCCCGTCATGAAAGATGACCGACTTGGATTGCATACAGGGTACTGACAGTAGGCTTTGTCAAATCGCAGTCCACGTTTTGCCAGTCGATCTACATTAGGTGAATGCACCAGAGGATGTCCGTAACAACCTAGGTCGGCGTTCAGATCATCTACTGCTATCAGTAAGATGTTGGGTTTCTCGTTGGCTTGAACCCCAATTTTAAGGAGAAATGCAATCAGGCAAATAAGCGGTCTAAAATACATGTGTTTTTCGTAGGATACTGGGAGATTTGGTCAAATGGGAGAATGTTTTTATTTACTTTTTAGGGACGTTTATCCATCGTCCGCTCGTCTGTTGGGCGGGCGTAAGGTATGTCAAAAGGTAGAAAGTACGTTTGGAATAATATCCATTTAGGTAATACCTTATCTTTGGGGTTGATTCTCTTGGGTTCAGTAATTGGATTGCCTCTTTTCATTTGGAAATTTGGTGGGGATATTAACCATTGGTGGGTTCATATTCTACTGGCATTCTTTCTTTTTGTTTTTTCGGGCATGGGAATTACTTTCGGTTACCATCGGCTTCTTTCGCATCTTGCGTTTAAAACTAAATGGCCGGTTAAGCTGTTTTCTCTGATAGGTGGGGCTACGGCCATGCAGGATTCAGCATTGGTTTGGAGTTCAGATCACCGACGGCATCATAAGCATGTGGATCATGAACACGATCCCTATAATATTAAAAAAGGGTTTTGGCATGCTCACATAGGATGGATTTTGTTTAAGGAGAAGCTGTATCCGGATTTGAAAAATGTTAAGGATTTACAGGAGGATAAGCTGATTATGTGGCAGCATCGTTGGTGGATTGAAATTGCCCTATTGGTTGGTTTTGCTTTTCCTGCTTGTGTCGGTTGGATGGTTGAAGGCTCATGGCACGGCGTTGTGCTTGGTCTTTTGCTTGGAGGAATGTTTCGTTTGACCGCGGTTCATCATAGTACTTTTTTTATCAATAGCCTTTGCCATTATATGGGAACCCAACCTTATTCTTCGTCGCATACGGCTAAGGATTCCTGGTTTATGGCGATGCTTACCTTTGGTGAGGGTTATCATAACTATCACCATGAGTTTCAGCATGATTACCGTAACGGAGTAAAATGGTGGCAGTTTGACCCTACTAAATGGGCTGTTTGGACACTGTCAAAGCTCGGGCTTGCCAGCGATTTGCGTCTTGTACCAAATGAGAAGATCATGCTTGCAGAAATTCGCCAGAAGCAGAAGCAGTTAAGCGAAAGGCTTAATAACACGCCTCGACCCGTTTGTGAAAAGGCCCAAGCACTCTTTGCCGAGGCAGGGGAGAAGCTTCACGCCGCCGCAGAGTCATGGGAGTGCGCAAAGAATGAATATGCGAAAGCTGCGCAGAAGAAGATCGACCTCACCAAGGAACAGCTTGCCGAATTGCGTGCACAGTTTGAAGCAGCGGTCACTGAGTTGCGCGAAGCCATTCAGCAATGGCACGCCGCCCACCAGCAACTGGCCGGACAATTGGCTTGATCACATAAACACTTCTTTCTGCCGAACGCGTTTGTAGGGGAGCCACCCTTTTTCCGCGGCCTCCTGAAGCATGCTTTTGGTTCCATCATCTTTGTAGTACCAAATGTTGCCGGGACTAACATGGTGGTTCCATTGTTGCTCAAATTTCTGAGCCCGCTTCTTGTTTCGCGCTAATTCTCGCGGTATGGCATGAACCTTTACCACTTCGCGCCGGTACTTCGTCTCCATTGAGTTTTTTACTATGTATTCAGACACAAACTCCGGGAGGTGTTTGGTGACCCAGGTATCGGCATAGCGGCTTTCTTCATATTGGTAATCCACTTCCCGCTGTATGACATAACGTGCTTCGGGCACCGGACCGAATACTTCGGCCATGGCTACGGCAAACATTTCGTTGGTCTCCTCGTCTGAATCTTCTAGAAACACACGAACATATCCACCAGCTCGCTCGGCGGCATGGATCTTCTCCTGCGCCTCATGATAATCAAGAGTGCCTAGCATTCCGCACTCACCAAACGCTCCAATAATGGCGCGACCGATGGCCAGAGAGAGGGTGCCGTCAGTCCAGGGTTCGCGGGTACCTGGGGACAGGAATGGTGGAAAAGGAGGGGGCTTAGTGACAGTACTAGGGTCCTTGCCGGATGCGATTTCCACTGCCTTGATGGGAGTGGGGTTGTAGGGCTCACCAATCCGCCAGAGTTTGCGGAAGTGGTCACGTTGCCCAACTCGTTCCAGCATGTTTTCGTTGATCTCCACCATGTTTTCCTCCACGCCCTCAGGCTTGATGCTGGTGAAGGCGGCGTGCACATGTCCTTCGCCTTTTTCAATGGCGCCATCATCGGTGACGCCGTAGAGGTGTTTATGTTTCTTGAGGAATCGCTTGTAGTCATCTAGGCCCTTTTTGAACTCAGGTGCAATGCAGATCACATCCCAATTGTTGGCAATTTTATCGGGTACGTCCGAATCGAGACGGAATGAGCGGCCTCGCAGCTGATTGATGGACATGGAAGTGGTTACTGAGGTTAGGTCGATGAGGACATTGATCTTACTCGCATCCCAGCCTTCCCCAAGCAGTCCGCGTGTTCCCACCAGACAGCGGGTGAGTCCCATCTGAAAGAGTTCAGTGATCATTTCCACGTACACACGTGGACACCAGTCGCCTCCTTTGCCTAATAGGTTGTAAAATCCGGCTTTTTCACGCCACTCAAAATCCACGGAATATTTGTTACTAGCCAGCCAGTGGCGTGCGGCATTCTCAAATTTGTCCTTCAGATCATCATCGACCAACACCGAGGAACCAGTGAGGAGTACCGGGTCGAGCTTATCGGTTGCCTCATCAGTGAGCAGTTCCCGGAAGGCAGCGATTGCACCACCAGCTTCGTCGTCCAAGAGATGGGTGAGTTCAGCAGTCACCGCGGAGGTGCGTTCATAATCACAAATTACCACTGCACGGATGGTGTCACCGAGATTCTCCTGCTCGGTTGTGAGAATAGGGATGCAGGCCTTTGCCTTCGCACGCGAGTAGGCGAGAATACGGGAGACCGGTGAGGCACAGGCCATGGTGCCCATTTCTGTAATTTGTGTACCCAATAATCGCAGGCGACCAATGGCTATGTCGGCCAGCTCGTGGTCCTCCTCTTTATCTGAACGTCTTAGATAATGTCGGCAATACCATGAAAGGGTGGGGCCCACGCGGTGTAATTGGTCTTCCCAGTAGGCTGCTTTGTCACCGAGTAGTCCAGCATCCACAATAAGTTCAGGAACTCCGGCGGGTAAGAGCTCCTCTTGGTCCATGAGGAATAAACGGGAGGAAACAGCAAACTTCTCTGCTCGGCCTGCGAAGGTTTCCCAGTCCGGGGCTTTGCCTGAAATATAATTCCGAGTGGTTAAAATCCTCTTGGTAAATTCTATCATTCCTTCCCGAACGGGATGTCCATCTTTGTCTTTGGGTGGATTACATAAATCCTCTACCAAATCGTCCAGTGCTTTGGAAGCATCGGCAATGAAGTCGAGTTCATCACCCAATGGGCGGACCAGATAAGCAAGATCTTGATAGGGGGCTAAGAAGCCATCCTTTACAACAGCCGGTACCGGCACCTCATAATCCACCGGCCCAAAATATTCCATATAACGTGCAACATCTGTGGGGCCCGCTTTTTTAGTATCCGGTTTAGTGGCGGTTAATCCCAGTACAATGGGATCGCCCAGATATTCGTTTATAGCTGACAATACTCGGCCCCAATGCCCCAAGAGATGATGGCATTCATCGAGAATTACCAAGCCTACCTGTTTGTTTTTAAGCCTCTCAAGTGATTTTAGCGCGGATTTATGTAGAACTTTCAAAACATCGCCTTGCATTGAAATGTCATCGCGCATTTTCTTGCGGTAGAATGCGAGCCGTTCCTTGTAATAATCAGGATTGTTATCTTCCAAACTCTCAATCCAAACTTGGGCTTCTTCAGGGTTTTCCGCGTGTCCTTTAAAAAGGAGATTATCTACCCAACACCCAATGGCTACTGCATCAAGTGTTTCGTCATCTCTGGTTGGAAGAGTGACTGACTGATAGGTAAGTGAAGTTAATAGCGAAGGTTTTTCCGGATCAGTGCTGATACGATGGACCGGGATTTTTCCGTCGTCTTCGGTAAACAAATCGGTGCGTGCTGCCCACTGTGATTGGATAGCGGTATTGGGTGATAGCACCACTGCTGGTTTCTTGATGACTTCTGCCCACAGATATAAACCGGTTACCGTTTTGCCTGATCCGGGAGGGGCAACGATATGCAACTGGCGCTCACCTGCCTTAATTTGTTCGCGCGCGATTTTCACCACGTCGGCTTGCGAGGGACGTAGCTCACCCTTGAACTTGATATTTGGAAATGAAACTTCCATGGCTGTTGCCGAGAGGAAATCTAGCCAAGAGAAAAGAGAGAGCAATACAAAAGGATCGGATTACTCTACAACTACACCTTCAAGATTCTTTTTCTTCAGTTATACCATTTGTGGCTCGCGTAATAGAAATACTCGATACGGATTTTGCTTTCACACTTAAACGTTATTTTACTTCGATCTAACTGAATGAATAACACGGCTCAAAACAATGACCATATCAGTAGCATTGCCTTTGAATTGAATATTTCAAGGGTTGTTTCTCGTAGTAGGTTCAGCCAATAGTTGCCTATGGCTCACGCATTTGATGTCATCGTGGTTGGAGTTGGCTCAATGGGCGCATCAACTTGCTGGCATTTGGCTAGACGAGGATTGAGGGTGTTGGGCTTGGAGCAGGGTCCTATTCCTAATCCCGAAGCATCTTTTGCTGGGTTAACTAGGGCTATCCGGCTTTCATATGCAGAGCATCCTGATTATGTGCCATTACTACAAGGTGCCTATAAATATTGGGAAGTTTTGGAGGAAGAGAGTGGTGAGGAAATCTTAAGGCTTACGGGTGCATTGTACATGGGGCCACCCAACGGTGAATTAGTGAGTGGGGCCAGCCTATCGGCAGAGCAACATGGATTGGCTCACACTCTTTACACTCATGCAGAACTTGAGGAGAACTGGCCGCAGTTTCAATTGCCAGATTCATTTGAGGGGTTATATGAGGACAAGGCGGGGTACTTGCTTTCTGAGCGGGCGGTGGAAGCTTTTGTCGCTGAGGCACGTAAGCACGGTGCCGATTTACGCGGAGGTGAGATGGTAACTAACTGGACAACTACAAATAGTGGAGTGAGAGTGCAGGTAGGCAATAACGAATATTCTGCCCAACACTTGGTGATTGCCGCTGGAGCATGGACTGGAAAAATTCTCAACGATATGAGTCTTCCTTTAGTTGTAACACGCCAAGTGCTTGGGTGGGTGGCTCCTCCCAGACCAGATAATTTTATATCCGATAAATTTCCGGTATGGGTGATTGATGGCAATAAAGGAGAAGGAGTTCATTACGGTTTTCCCATTACTCCAGACGGTTCAGGAGGTGAGGGATTAAAGCTTGCGTTGCACTGGCCAGGCAAAAAGGTGGATCCGAGCACAGTTATACGAGATAAGTTGCCCAATGATGATTCTGATATACAGGATGCGCTTATCCGTTACCTGCCCAGCGGAAGAGGACCATTATTATCGCAACGTGTTTGCCTTTACACCAATAGTTCTGACGGTGATTTTATCATTGATCGGCATCCCAAGTTTCCTCAAGTGAGTTTAGCCTGTGGCTTTTCTGGACATGGGTTTAAATTTGCAAGTGTGATAGGTGAAGTTCTGGCTGATTTGGCAACAAATGGAAAAACTGATTGGCCTATTGGCTTTTTGGGGTTATCTCGTTTTGCACGCTAACACATGAAGATTACTCGTATTAAGGTCTACCAAGTTGATCTACCTTTACATGAAGGTAGCTACAAGTGGTCCGGAGGGAAGTCAGTTGACGTTTTCGATAGTACGGTAGTGTCTGTAGAAACAGACTCTGGCGTTACAGGTTATGGTGAAGTATGCCCTCTGGGGCCTTTCTATTTGCCAGCATATGCAAAGGGTGCGCGCACGGGTATTAATGAATTGGGACCACACCTTATTGGGGAGGATCCAACGCGGCTGGGACCGATCAATTGGCACATGGACAAAGTCCTTCAAGGGCACCCTTATGTAAAGAGTGCACTTGATATGGCTTGTTGGGATATCCTTGGACAAGTCAGTAACCAGAGCGTCTGCGAATTGCTTGGCGGCCGATTTGGAGAAGATTTCCAACTATACCGTGCCATCTCACAGGAAGCCCCGGAGGAAATGGCCCGGAAAATCTCGGGCTACCGAGAGGAAGGTTACCGTCGTTTTCAACTTAAAGTAGGTGGAGATCCAGATGAAGATATCGAGCGTATTCACGCTGCGCGGGCCATCCTTGAGCCCACCGACAAGCTTGTGGCTGATGCAAATACCGGGTGGTTGATGCATGAGGCAGCACGCGTGGTTCGAGCGGTGCGTGATGTCGATGTGTATATTGAGCAACCTTGCGCCAAGTACGAGGAGAATCTTGCCATCCGTCGACGTACTGATCATCCCTTTATTATTGATGAGAATATCGATAGCCTGGCTCCGCTTTTGCGAGGTCACGCCGATGGGGCAATGGATGTTGTGAATCTCAAGATTAGTAAATTGGGAGGGCTCACAAAACTTAAACAAGCCAGAGATTTATGTATAGACTTGGGAATAGCAATGACTATTGAGGATAGCTGGGGAGGAGATATTGTGACCGCTGCTATCGCTGCCTTGGCCCACAGCACGCCTTCCGAACTTCTCTTTAGTTCCACAGACTTTAACAGTTACGTGACTCGTAGTATCGCTAAAGATGCTCCACAACGTAGTGGAGGGCGTCTGTCTGCAGGAGTTAAACCGGGCTTGGGAATTTGTCCGCACTTGGAAGTATTGGGTGATCCACTCTTTGTTGTGGAGTAAATTTTGCGCCAAAAGGGTGGTCTTCACGCGTGCTGAATAAGCTTCGCGAAAGTCCATTCGCTTTCTTCCCAAAAACAAAGGGTTTTTGTGTAGTTAAATCTTGGCACGTGCGCTGCTAAAGTAATCGTAGTGATAGGTTGAAACGGACTTCACTAAAAAAACTTTCGTTGAGGATACAAGGTCTGTGACATGCCTCGGAGGGCGGGTTTCCGTGAGGTGCCCGTCCTCCTTCTTTTATTGATTAGCTAAGTTGTCTTCTTGTTGTTATGCCATCTTTTCTGTAAGTTTCTTTCATGAAGCTTATGTTTCTTGTTCTGTCATTGATTGTCTCACTAACCGGTTGTGGGTCTTCAGGTAATAGAGGAGGTTCATCGGCAGAAAATATCGGCCCGATAGTATCTCTTGGAGCTGATATCAAGAATAGCCCCCCAGATATCAAACTGGATCAAATGGGTAGGGTGATTGAAATTAATCTCAGTAAAAAGCCAGTAGGTGATGATGATTTAAAAGTGATCGCCCAATATAAACATCTTCAAAAGCTTTGGCTTGCAAATACAGGTGTGACTGATGCGGGTTTGCTTAGTTTGGTTTCTCTGCAGAAGTTAAGAGTTCTTGGGCTGGCTAGAACCAGTGTATCTGATGAAGGACTTCTACATCTCTCTCAATTCCGGTCACTACAAAAGGTTCATCTATATCCAAATAAAATTACGGCAAGTGCCGTCGAGGAATTGGCTGCTAAACGAAAGATGGCCAAACTTCCAAGAATAATAGTGGAATATTAATTGGTCTTGAATGACGATGGAAAATCAATATTGTTCGGTGCGTGGAATTTTTTAAGTCATTTGGTGTTACCGTAGGATTAGCCGTACTGTTGGGCGTTTCCATCCTTATTATGGTCAAAG
>CAJWKQ010000088.1 GCA_913041895.1 uncultured Verrucomicrobiales bacterium | reverse complement strand
GCTACATCAATAAATACATTTTCCCCTTTTTTTAGGGCACAGGAATATCCTACCAATAGTTTGGCCAATTTGTAGTATCGTGGATCATTCATAAAACCTGACTTAAAGTTAGACGCGAGCCTATTATTGTCGAGCCTTCTCCTTTTTTCTCAAAGACTTTTCTCGCCGTCCTATTTCGGCGCGCAACAAAGCCTCGGCCTGCCAACCATTTGTCTGGGCCCTCTGAACAAGTCGATACAGCTCCTCCCCAAGATGTTTTTTACTTTTACTATTACTCTTTCGCCCTTTTGGCAATAAACCTCGTTTGCGCCCCTTTTTCACAAACTCATGCGCACGCATCAAGGCGGGGAGGTGGCGTGGAATACCATCAAAAACCGACTTTCTTTCATTGGGTTTGCCGCTTTTTTCACTAAGCTTTATCGCTTCCCATTGATCCCATACCCCATCTACGTCCTCTACTACTACATCACCAAAAACATGCGGATGCCTCCGGATAAGCTTATCGGTAATAGTCTGTACAATTTGATCGAAATTAAAACTCCCTCGCTCTTCCGCCATCTGTGCGTGAAACACTACTTGCAAAAGAAGATCCCCAAGCTCTTCAAGCATCTCCTCATCGTTGCCGGACTCAATGGCATCAACCAATTCATAAACTTCTTCAATAGAGTTAAGCTTTATACTTTCATGATTCTGTTGACGATCCCACGGACAACCATCGGGCCCTCTCAGCCGTGCCATAACCATGCGAAGTTCTTCGATCGGTTGTTGCTTTATCTTCTTTGCCATTAAAGCACCACTAAATCATCCCGATGGACAATCACCTTGCCGGAATTATCATCTATTTCTTTCCATGAGACCTTAGCCACACCTTGGGCGAAATCTGTCCCCTGATGGTCGCGAATCTTAACCACATCACCTATCTCAAATTCCCCTTCACATTTAATAATTCCAGGCAGCAAAAGACTCATACCTTGGTCGCGTAATGCCGCCTTGGCTCCATCATCAACAATCAAGACTCCTTGGGGATGATGAAAAAAAGCAATCCAGCGCTTGCGCCCCTTAAGCCTCGATTCTGATGGAAGAAAAAACGTCCCAACAGAATCAGCTAATAACATTTTCCCCAAAATACCTCGCTGCATTCCATTTCCGATCAGCATAGGAATTCCTGCGCGCATCACAATCTTGGCTGCTTTAAGCTTACTGACCATGCCTCCAACGCTGGTTTCGCTGGCGGTGCCGTGGGCAATTTTGAAGGTTGTTGAATCAATATTTTTTACGGTCGATATTAACTTGGCATTGGATTTACCGAAGTTTCTGACAAGGCCATCTGCTGTGGTCAAAAGAACAAGCAAGTCAGCCGGCAACAGTGCAGTTACCAGAGCTGAAAGTTTATCGTTATCACCAACGGTTAACTCTGTGAAGGAGACCGCATCGTTTTCATTAATCACAGGCACCACTCCCTGAGATAACAATGCCATTAAAGTATTACGTGCATTAAGGTGCCGATCACGATCTTGAAGATCATCGTGGGTTAATAAAACTTGGGCTACCTGAATATCATGTACGGCAAAAAGCTCGTGGTAAATAGCCATCAATCTCGACTGCCCCACGGCCGCACACGCTTGCAATTGCTCCAAACGCGTGGGGCGCTTATCGTAGCCTAGGACCTCCATCCCCGCACCCACTGCTCCTGATGACACTAACACCACCTCACGCCCTCCCTTCCGGATTTTAGCTACTTGCACCAAAATCTGCTTGATGCGCGCGTAAGCCAAACGATTACGGCGGTCAGTCAAGATACCCGTTCCCAACTTAATCACCACCAACTTAGCATTTCTAATTAGCTTGGCACGCACACGACCTTCCTAACAGAAACATCATGGTACCGTCGAGCATTGACGGCATCAAGCACCGCATGCACTCTACGGACATGCGTAAGGAATCGCTAAATTTTTTAGAAGAACTTGTCAACACACCCAGCCCAACCAGTTATGAAACCCGAGGACAACGCGTTTGGCTTGATTATGTCTCTCAATACACCGACGAGACCAGTTACGACGCATACGGAAACTGTGTTGCCACACTTAATAAGGGAGGAGGCCCACGAGTTATGCTCGCAGGACATGCCGATGAGATTGCGCTCTCAGTTAATTATATAGATAACGATGGTTACATTTGGGTCAAACGGATGGGCGGCGTAGACGCAATCGTAAGCAAAGCGCAAAGGGTTACAGTACATACCCATAAAGGCCCAGTAATAGGTGTTATAGGTAATCCTCCGCCGCACATGCAACGCGTAGAGGGTGAACCTAAAGCGCCCAAAATAACTGATTTATTCATAGATATTGGCTGTAATTCTCGCAAATCCTCCGAAAAAAGAGTCCGCATCGGTGATCCCATTACTGTAAATCAAAATTTTGAAATCTTACACAAAGACATTGCAGTAGCTCGCGCATTTGACAACCGAATTGGAACATGGGCCGTAGCTGAATCTCTACGACTTTTAGCCAATTCTAAGAAGTTGAACGCTGAAGTTTGCGCAGTATCCAACACGATGGAAGAAGTCGGCCTCTTTGGGGCAAGGCAGATCGCCTATTCTCTCAAACCTGATACGGCACTAGTAGTCGATGTAACACATGCTACGGACTATCCTGGAATCAATAATCAAACCCATGGCGATATTAAGATGGGGAAAGGTCCCACAATCACCCATGGAATCTGCAACCACCCCGAAGTGGTTAAGAGGGTTGAACAAGTAGCCGGTAAAGCAAAAATCCCTTTACAGCACGAGACTGTCAGCGCTACTAGCGGAACAGACACTGATGCTGTTTTCTGGACACGCGGAGGAATCCCAAGTGCTTTAATTAGTCTGCCTAACCGCTATATGCATTCCCCCGTTGAAGTCGTAAACCTTAAGGATTTAGAGCAAATACCGAGACTTATGGCTGGGTTTTCTGAGAGCCTAAAGAAAAACGAAACCTTTAAGGTCAAAATTTAACATTAAAAATTTGCAGCATTTTTTGCACCCGCAATTACCCCGACTACCCTTAGAAATACGCCCACCGCATACCCTTTCGGATTATTTCTTTCCTCAATGGACTGATCAACATTGATCACTTTACCTTTTCCATTTTGACTTAAATCTAAGAATGCAACCGAACCTATCTTTACAATTATGCTGTCAATCTCAGGCAAATCAGACTCCGAGCTCTTTGACTGCATTTTTTCTAACTCTGTCTTAAACTTAGGGATACCATCGGTAAGCCACAGGCCATTCCGGTTCTTTACGATATTGATTCGACTCACGTCAAACAGCACCTCTTTAAAACGTCTATCCGCCCCTTTAGGCACCTTAGAATATTCTAAACTGACCTCCTTAACCTCCACCAATGGCCCTCCGCCAAATTCAGACGGATTATTGATGATCCATCCTTTAATTCGAATAAAATCACCCAGCGACACATCCATGTGATCGATGCTTCCAATCTTAGAGTTAAATCCATTGATTGTTATATCTCCAATCTTACTTTCCTGACTGCCATCATACGCTAAGCGAACGCGCTCAAGGCTTACCTTGCCAAACTGATGTCTTCCCTTCTGCTCTAGAGATTCTCCTTTAATATCACGAAATTCGGCATTCATATTCAAAATTGAATAATCAAACCCTCCCACTTCCACTCGCCAACCTCTATCAGCCATCAGTTGTTCAAGTTTATCAGGTACAGCACTCTTAAGATAATAATCCAAAGACACAAAGCCAATTAAAGCTAACAATATCAGTAAGCCACAAACCTTGAGCAGCCTACCGAGCCAATTAGATTTGCTAGCTTCAATAGCTAACTTTTCACTCATAATTGAATGTCCTCCGGTCGAACTTGCAAACATTCATCCTGATCCTCCCATATAACCAGAGGAAAATCATCTAAAAGTAAAGGTGCTAAAGTAGACCCTAAGCACGAAAGCTGAGCCTCACTTTTTTGCGCAGCTTGTTCAAACGCATGTTCATATTGATCTTGCGATTTACGTCGATTCTCTCCCCAGTGAGCCACTGCATGAATAGGCGCATAGCCCTCTGCCCATTGAGATAGTTTTTCCGCCAACCTCTTATCTTTGATTTGATCAAGTGCCACCATTTCCTGGCCGCAATGCACACAAACAAGACCTTTCTCCAAAAGGTCACGCGTCACCATTGGCACAATGGGCGCCCGACAACAGTCAGCTAAGCAAAAATCTGGTGGTACATTTACCAAACGCTGATGCCAAATTTGCCTATCCAAGCCCACCATCGCGGCTAATCGATATGATGCCACCAATGGGTGAGACATGCGCCAAAGATTGCCCTGTAATTGTGCCAGACTCTGAGCCATCCAACGTGCTAGAGCAAGGTCATCAAATCCCTGAAATAACAAAGAATAATCCTGCCATAAGGCTTCTGTTGAATCTGCTTCGTGCGACACATCTGCAGCATGAGACCAAAGACCAGCGCGGCAAAGTGTAAAAGTTGAACTTGGGGTCTTCTTAGGACTCATTTACAAAATCTTCTGTGACACCGGAGGAAGATGACATCCCCCACCTAGATCGCTCTGTTGGTAATTTAGCAGGGGTCAGCGCAGAGCGTGCAATTCAGCTCGAAAAGCTTAAATGCCCTTCAATTCGCAATCTACTTTACCTACGACCGAGAAGATATGAAGACCGACGTAATATTCGTCCTATCCGCGATCTCAGCCCTGAAGCGCATTCGCTAATCAAAGGAAAAATACTTGCAGCAGGCAACAAACGATTACGCGGGGGAAGAAGATTGTTCGAATTTATCCTGGAGGACCCGTCCGGCCAAATTTCCTGCCGATGGTGGAATATTAATTACATGTCACGATACTTCAACATAGGCGATGACGTGCTTGTCTACGGCAAGTTATCAAAAGGAAAAAAAGCCGTCATGGATCACCCTGAAACAGAGATTATCGAAAACGATGAAGATTCAACGATCCATGTAAATCGAATTGTTCCCGTATATCCACTAACCGAGGGCATTTCACAACGTTGGCTCCGCCGATTCATGTACAACTTTGTACATCAACATCTTCAAGTAATCGAAGAACCAAACTATGCTGCAGCAGGGCTTTTGAGCCACCGTGATGCTATTAACGCTCTCCATTTCCCTGATTCAATGGATCACGCTGCAACTGCTAGAAAACGCTTAGCTCTGGATGAATTTGTTTCACTGCAATGCCTGCTCCAAAGAAGACGAAATAATCTACAAACAAAATCCAAGGCCTTACCTTGCGCAGGAGACGGTTCTTTCTCAAAACCTTTTCTAAAAGAAATTGGATTTCAGCTCACAACCCCCCAACGGACCGTTTCAATGGAAATCAACGCAGACCTAAACGGAAAGTACCCAATGCGGCGACTCCTCCAAGGTGATGTTGGCTCTGGAAAAACGGTTGTAGCTGCATTGGCAATGCTCCGCACATTAGAGAGCGGGTTTAATGCTCTCCTCATGGTTCCCACAGAAATTCTTGCAGAACAGCATTATTCTAACTTCAGTCGGTGGCTTGCGAAGTTGAATATTCATGTACGGCTACACACTGGCAGCCGCAAGGAATCCAAAGCCCCTCTCTTTTCAAAAAATATACCTACTATTACGATCGGCACACACGCATTATTTCAGAGTTCCTTTTCTTTGAATGATGTCGGATTAGTGGTCATTGATGAACAACATAAGTTTGGGGTAAGCCAACGCGATCTACTATTACGCAAAGGACACTTCCCCCATCTATTAGTAATGACCGCTACTCCTATACCCCGCACGCTTGGGCTGACTTTGTATGGTGACCTTGATTGCTCTGTGATCGATGAACTACCCGCTGGTCGAGGCAAAATTAACACCTATGTCCGAACGCCAAGCAGCCGGGATAAAATTATAGTGTTCCTAAAAGAGCAAATCTCTTTAGGGAGACAGGCCTATGTAATATTCCCCCGAGTAGAAAACGAAGATCCAAGCATTGGAATCAAGGCCGTAAAAGCCGAATCTAAACGGCTTAGCAAAGAGTTTCACACGCATAAAATTGGAGTTTTGCATGGCCGACTCAAACCAGAAGAAAAAGCACAAATCATGGCGGAGTTTCGTGAGAACCGCGTTCAAGTACTGCTCTCTACAACTGTCGTAGAGGTAGGCGTAGATGTTCCTAACGCGAATCTGATGTTAATAGAGAATGCCGATCAGTTTGGATTGGCACAACTTCACCAACTTCGCGGCCGAATAGGACGCGGCAAACATGAAAGCTACTGTATTTTACTTGCTACCGATAAATCCAATCAGCCCAACGAAAGACTCAAAGTGCTGGAGGAAACAAACGACGGTTTCAAAGTGGCTGAAGCAGACCTGCAATTGCGCGGCCCCGGCGAACTGACCGGCCACGATCAGAGCGGGTTACCAAACTTCTTATTTGGGGATTTAAGAAGCGATTTAGACCTAATCCAGCTTGCCCGGAACTTAGCCAGAGAGATAGAGGCTGGTAGTTGAAGGTCATTTTATGTTAAACTCCGCTCATGCCTGAATTCGAGGAAAACACTGAAATCCTTGATACATTAGAAGACAATCTGCCTACAGAACAGGGCTATATCACCGCAATGTCCCATTTCTATCGGGGCGAAATAGGGCGAATGATGGTTTGGCGTCAACGGCTTGACACAACAACAACATGGGCCATTACAACTACAGGCACAATATTTACAGTCGCCTTCTCCTTTGAAAAAGTCCCCCATCTTATTTTCTTTTTCAATCTGGCCATCGTAATGATGATGCTGTGGATCGAAGCGCGCAGATACCGATTTTATGATGCATTTCGAGCTAGGGTGCGCATGCTCGAAGCACACTTTTTTACTCCAGTAATATTAAGGGAACAACCAAAACTTCAGGGCAATTGGCGGAAGTTGGTGGCCGAAGACCTTCTGGTTCCTGCTTTCAAGGTGAGCATGTTTGAGTCAATAGGTAGAAGACTCAAAAGAAACTATGCATTTATAACGACCATCATCCTTACTGCGTGGATAACCAAAATCTTCATTCACCCACCGGACGGGAAAATTGAAAATTTAACTGACCTCTACACAGCATTACAGGTGGGAACTTTTCCCAGCTGGTTTGTTGCCGCAGTAATGGTTGGCATTTTCGCGACCGCAACAGGTATTACCATCTATATTACCAAAAATTCATCGGGAGAAATCACAGAAGTAGGTAAGAGCAGTCGCTCTAACTGGATGGGGTAATGCAAATCAATCCCCAGATTGCCAACCTGCCGACTTACAAACCCGGCAAGGCGTTGGAGGAAGTGGCCCGAGAGCTCAACCTCCCACTTGAAAGCCTAGTAAAACTGGCATCCAATGAAAATCCACTTGGCCCTTCTCCAAAGTCTATTGCGGCTGCAAAGAGAGCTCTGGAACAAATCCATCTTTACCCTGATGGCAATGCTTTTCGTCTGCGCAATGTGCTAGCAAAAAAATTAAATATTGATCCAGAACAACTGATCTTCGGCAATGGCTCAAACGAAATTATCGAATTCCTCGCACATGCCCTACTCAAACCAGGGACAAATATTGTTGTGTCACAGTTCTGTTTTGCAATTTACCCAATAGTTGCCCGTCTGGCTGGGGCCGACTGTATTACAGTACCTGCCAAATATTACGGACATGACCTGCCAAAGATGACAGCAGCAATTACCCCCGAAACTCGTATTGTATTCGTGGCCAACCCTAACAACCCAACAGGCACTTTGGCACCTGAATGTCAAATACTCGAACTAATTGAAAACACCCCTGAAGACGTTCTTATAGTAATTGATGAAGCCTACTATGAATATTTAAATGAACCCACGAATTTACTGCCACTATTGAAGGAAAAACCCAATCTTCTAATAATGCGCACTTTTTCAAAAATTTATGGTCTAGCCGGACTTCGCGTTGGATATGGAATCGGCCACCCTCCTTTTGTCGCAGCATTGGAGAAAATTCGCCAACCTTTCAACCTTAATTCAGTAGCTCAAGCCGCCGCTATAGCAGCGATTGAAGACGCAGAACATCTTATAGCCACTCGATCAAATAATTTTAAGGGGTTAAACTTTTTAGAAAATAATTTAAAAAAACTGGGAATCAAAACTGTTCCTTCTTTTGCTAATTTTATTTTAGCAGAAGTAGGGAATGCGATCGAAATGTTCGAGAAATTGCAAAAACGCGGAATCATCACGCGCCCTATGGATGGATATAAATTACCAGAATGGATCCGGATTTCAGTCGGCAGCACTGAAGAAAACATTCGCTGCATCGAAATGATAGAAGAATTATATTAAACCTTCTTCCCATCCTATTGAAATTCAGAGCGTAATATACTAAAAGTGAAGCCTAGAGATTTAAGAGGAATACTTCAGTATATACCAATATTCCGCGAAAAAATATTTGTGATCGCCGCAGACGGAGCTGTGGTATCACATGTTAATTTTTCCAACCTACTGCTGGATATTGCCGTACTTCGCTCCCTAAACATACACGTCGTACTCGTTCACGGAGCAGCAGAACAAATTGCTCAATCCGCCAAAGAGCAATCCTTAACACCTAGCGACACTAATGGCACCGGCATCACCGACGACACCACTCTCAAGCTTGCAATTATTGCCGCCAATACACTTACACATGAAATCCTTGAGGGATTTGCCGCCAATGACTTACGAGCTGCTAATGCAAATGCTGTTACCGCGCAGCCATTTGGCGTCATTAAAGGTATCGACCACCTAAACACAGGACAAGTTAGCCGAATCGATAACGAATTATTACAATCCCTTATATCTAAGGGAATCACCCCCGTAATCCCACCTTTGGGATTTGATGGCAAGGGTAATACCTTTCGACTCAACAGCGATTCAGTAGCGCGTCAAATAGCCGAATCATTGGCGGCAACTAAATTGATTTTTATTTCCACTGTCGACGGACTACAGGTTGGTGAAGAAATTAAGCGGCAAATAGTTTCCACAGATCTTGAAATGATATTGAATAATTCCCCCAAAAATATCCCTTCAGTTCAATTATCAAAAGCCCGTCACGCAGCAGACGCTTGCGCCGCTGGCGTGCCTCGCGTGCATATCATCAACGGATTAATTACAGAGGGCCTACTCGCCGAAGTATTCTCAAATGAAGGGATTGGCACGTTGGTATACGCTAATGAATACCGACAAATACGCTCCGCTTCCAAGAAAGATGTAGCCAGTATTTTGAGACTTTCACGAGATGCAATGGACCGGGACCAATTGATTGATCGATCAAAGGAAACTATTGAAGAATGTTTGGATGATTATTCCATCTTTGAGATAGATGATAACCCGATAGCTTGCGTTGCACTACATCAGTATCCAAATGAAAACACAGGCGAATTAGCCCACCTTTTTGTAAACCCCGCATACGCGAGACAAGGCATAGGTCAACGTTTAATCCAGTACACTGAAAAACAAGCCTCAAAATCAGGCCTAACTAAAATTGTTACACTCTCAACACAATCCTTCGCTTATTTTGAAAACAAGGCGGGCTTTTCTATCGGCTCAGTTGAAGATCTACCAAACGAGAGACGCCTGACCTATCAATCACAAGATCGAAACTCAAAAATTCTTATTAAACAGGTATAGTGATGGCGTTACCCAGAAAAATCCCTGAATTCGTTCTTGTAGCTCTAGTTTGCCTGATGATCGGTTATGGTACTGGCTCAGTCCTTACCGAGCGCAAAAAAATGGTCACACTCGAGCACAGTATTGCCCTAAAATGGAGTGACGGGGTACACGAAAACCCACCGCTGGGGGCTCACGTATTTCTCGAGCCACACATGGATGGTGTCACCATAGGCAAGTCGGTCAGATTGCGTATTTATATTGGCCGTGAACAGCCCCAGTTCTATATGCCGGGGCGAATAGGACAAATCGATGTTCTAAGCAACCCGCAAGAGGCCGTAAGAAAATGGAGAAACATTGAATGGCGGAAAGATGGTCTCCATGTTGGTGTAGACGGCAACCGCACAAGATTTTTTGTTCCACATGCAGAGATTAGGCCCATGATTCAATGAATTTACCAAAAAATTTTTGTGAAGCTTGCAACCGACTCGCCCATACCCTTACCAAACATTGCCTTTTCATAAATGTAGCCCAGCAAAAACTAACACATTATAATGAATCACAAACGGTTGATCTAACGATCTCAACTTCACTCGAAGGCACTGGACAAAAAGAAGGGTCCCACAAAACTCCCCTTGGACTACATCGTATCTATGAGAAAATTGGAGATGGCGAACCTGAGGGAACTGTCTTTAAAGGTCGCCGCCCCATACGTTTTGACGGCAAAGGAGATCCGACTGCCCTAATCACCGATCGTATCCTATGGCTCGAAGGACTGGAGCCTGGCTTCAATTGTGGAGATGATTTAGATAGTCGAAAACGGTACATATATATTCACGGTATTGGGGATGAATCTCATCTGGGCCGTCCAAATTCAAAAGGCTGCATACACGTGGGCTCAAAACAATTATTTCGACTGTATGACGCTGTTCCAGTAGGGACATTGGTATACATTAGTGAAAACTGACTTTTTCCAGAGCCTCTCACAGTTTACCCTATTCCCAGATGT
The DNA here is from genome assembly GCA_913041895.1 of uncultured Verrucomicrobiales bacterium. GTDB lineage: Bacteria > Verrucomicrobiota > Verrucomicrobiia > Limisphaerales > UBA1100 > UBA1100. Next base: position 1,455 of record CAJWKQ010000088.1, on the reverse strand, counting down.
CGCTAACAGAAGACATAACCACCTTAGCTCAGGCCGCCAAGACTGCCTCCCGACAATTGTCCCGCATGGACACTGAAGAGAAAAACCTATGCCTGAACAGCATGGCAGATATTTTGGAGGCAGAGAAAGCTAGTATACAGGAGGAGAACAACAAAGATATGGAACTGGCCCAAAAATCCGGATTAGGCCAAGCCATGAAAGACAGACTTTTGCTAAATGAAGGTAGAATTTTGGCCATGGCACAAGGTCTACGAGAAGTAGCAGGGCTACCTGATCCAGTCGGCAAAGTTCTTACAAAAATGAAACGCCCAAGCGGCCTAAAACTTAGGAAGGTTTCCTGCCCGATTGGCGTAGTGGTGATAATTTATGAATCACGTCCAAACGTAACAGCAGATGCCGCCGGGCTATGCTTTAAGTCAGGTAACTCCACTATTCTAAGAGGCGGCAAGGAATCACTAAACTCAAACAAGATCATTGCCAAATACATGCTTAAGGCATGCCAATCGGTCTTCCCCAAATTCCCCAAGGGCGCCATACAGGTTGTTCCTACAACAAATCGTGAAGCTATCCCGGAACTCCTTTCATTAACCAAGCTAATAGACCTATGCATTCCCCGCGGAGGAGAAGGCCTAATCAAAGCTGTAACCGAATGCTCTAAAGTACCCGTTATCAAACATTACAAAGGTATTTGTAGTGTGTACGTGGACAAGGAGGCTAATCCTAACAAGGCCATAGCTGTAGCGATTAATTCAAAAACTCACCGAACTGGTGTATGCAATGCCATGGAAACCCTCCTAGTGGACGCCTCCATCGCCGCAGACTTCCTCCAGGGGCTCTCCCCTGCCCTCCATGAGGCAGGCGTTGAAATCCGGGGAGACGCTCTCGTATGCGAGATCCTGAAAGACGCGACACCCGCCACAGATGAAGATTGGGATATCTCCCATAGAGTCAATGTTATGCATCATGTTTGGGCTGCAAGAGCAGTTATTCCATCTATGCGAAAAAGAAATGATTGTCGCTTTATTACTACGGCTTCTGCAGCAGGGTTATTATCAGAAATTAATTCTGCCTCATATTCTCTTACTAAACATGCCGCTGTTGGCTTTGCGGAATGGTTAGCAATTGTATATGGAAAAGATGATGAGGATGGAAACTCAGTAACTATTTCATGTTTATGCCCTCAAGGAGTTAATACAGCTATGACCGCCAATATGGAAAATGGCGGTGTTGCTGGAATAGATGGAATGCTAAACCCTAGTGATGTAGCAAAAACAGTTATAGAAACGGTAAGTAAAGGAGGGTTTTTAATTCTGCCTCATCCAGTAGTCGGAGAGTACATAAAGTTTAAAACCGCTGATTATCCAAGATGGCTAGGTGGTATGAGAAAATTATATGCTAAGTTTAAAGGCTCTTATTAAAAAAGAAATTTAAAATTAAATAAAACAATATTTTTTA
>CAJWKQ010000087.1 GCA_913041895.1 uncultured Verrucomicrobiales bacterium | reverse complement strand
TATTCAGATTCCGGGCAAAAGCGCTGGGATGAACTCAAAATAGCTGAAACAGCCCAAAGTGCAGAAGGCAGCACCATCGAAGTGGGCTACACTGCCGCAGAAACATTTACTGAAGGTTTCCTTTATGTGGTGTTAAAGGATCACCGACCAGAGTGGGACCTTCAGCGAACAGGAGCAGTTATCATGGGAAAATCACTGGAAGAAGCGAACAAACGCGCCACAACCATACACAAAGCCCTCAAGAAATAATCCCCCCGCACTTCTAGACTAAACGGGGTATTATTTGAATTTTTTTAAAAAACAATATTTTTATAGTTTTCTGCACCCCCTAATTCTAAATTCCGAGGCAAAAACACCTTTAATTTGATTATAATCTAGATTAATAGGGAATAAATATAGTTCGACTAAAAAATTTATTAATACAGAATCTTAAGCGTCAGATTATAAGCGACCCAACGAAGCCTAACTAAAAAAGGAGTATTACTGATGACAGATGGAAGTCCTGAAAATGTTGATGGGAGTGAGAGTGATGGAAGTGTAAGTGAGAAGAAAAGGCTAATTGCCGCCCTATTGTGCTGGTTTGTGGGAGTGCTGGGCGTACACAGCTTTTACGTCGGCAGAACCACTAAGGGGGTAATACAACTTTTGACCCTTGGAGGGTGTGGGCTATGGGCCTTGTTTGACCTCATCATGATACTTATAGGAAAAGAAACCGACGGAGAAGGAAAGACGTTAACCGAGTGGAATTAACCACATTAATCAACACACTTTATTTTACTCAACCTCCCGTTCACGGGAGGTTTTTTACGGTCTATAGCTTCCAATCGCCCCGATAGTTATGATTGATGTATTTATTAGCTTTAGGGAGGTTGGTAATGCGCATTTTCTTAGCGTCCCATTCAATTTTTCCACCCGAACGAAGAGCCACGTTGGCCAATAGCACGCTTTCAGTCATAGGCCCTGCATAATCAAAGTTTGAATAGGCAGGTTTACCGCCTTTGCAGGCATCAATCCATTCCTGATAGTGATGACTTCCGAAATCCTTGGGCTTAGGCAGAAATTCTGAAACGTTCTTGAAGTCCTCAGTCTTTGCTCCGGATAAAAACTGACCAGGCCCCCAGTACATGGGCACATATAAGGTATCCTTGGACCCAATAATAATGCTGCCATTTGCCGGCAGGCTTTTTTGATTAGCTAATGCAGGGTCCGGTTTCTTGCCTCCATCATACCAGATTAATTTAACTGCAGCGCGATTTTTATTCTTCGGAAACTGATAGGTAACTTCCGACCACTTCGGTGCGGTCTCATTATTTACCCCTGAAGATTTGGCTTCCACACTGGTAGGATCGCGAAGCTCAAGCGCCCAGTAAGCCAGATCCTGATTATGGCATCCCATGTCCCCCAAAGCACCCGTCCCAAAATCCCACCAACCACGCCATTTAAAAGGCAAATAAGCGGGGTGATAGGGTCTATCAGGGGCCGGACCCAGCCAAAGATCCCAATCGAGCGTGTCAGGCACAGGAGGCTTATCTTTAGGGCGATCAATGCCCTGTGGCCACACCGGTCGGTTGGTCCATACATGAACTTCCCTTACCTCACCCAGTACCCCACCCTGAATCAGTTCCACCAGCCGCCTTGAATCAGGGTTGGAGTGCCCCTGATTACCCATTTGGGTCGCCACCTTATGTTTACGCGCCAGTTTCGTGAGAATACGTGCTTCTGAAACAGTATGAGTAAGCGGTTTTTGGCAATAAACGTGTTTACCCATCTTAATAGCCATCGCTGCAGCCACCGCATGGGTATGGTCAGGCGTAGAAACGGTTACTGCATCTATATGCTTACCCTCTTTTTCCAGCATCTTCCGGAAATCATTGTAACGGATAGCCTTATCAAAGCGCTTAAAGGAAGTTTCCGCGCGGAGGTAATCCACATCTGCCATTGCAACAATGTTTTCTCTGGAGCATCCATCAATATCTACTGCTCCTTTTCCTCCCGCACCAATGCCCGCAACATTGAGCCGTTCATTCGCACCAAATACCCGACGGGGCACGAAAGTCGGCAGTGCCAATGCACTGGCCGCTAGAGTTGAACTCTGAACAAACTGCCGACGGGTGATAATTTTTTTCATGGTTTCAAATGGTAAAAGCCGGCAGATCAATTTTGGCTCCGCCTTGTTCAGCTGATTGGTGAGCACAAATGCCCACACAGGTCCAGTTGGCTGACGTCTTGGCGTTAGGCCAAGGGTCACGGTCCTCAACCAAAGCACTTAAGAATTCATTAACCATGTGTGGGTGGCTGCCTCCGTGCCCACCACCTTGTACAAATGAAAGGTGATCAGCATCTTCAATGGACTGGGTAAACTTCTGGATCGGTTCAGGAAGTAAATGGGCAAAATCCGGGATATCCACTTTCTCGGGAATCTCTGCTTCAGGGCGTTTAGCTACATGTAGAATACTGGGCTCACCTTCAACCAACGTCCATTCAAAGCTCTTCTTGCTTCCGTAAACATCAATACTCTCGCGATACTGGCGGGCAACATCATACAGGAAACGCCAGATATGAGCGGACAAATCGCTGTCCTTAATTTTGATATGGCAACTTTCCACCGCAAATTTATTTCCACTCTTCTGGGCAATATCATCACGCACTGTGCCACTGCCAAAACAGCTTACATATTCAGCCAAACCATTAACCATTCCCAAACAGGGGCTCACTACATGAGTCGCATAATGCATGGGAATCATCTCTTCCCAGTAACTCGGCCACCCATCCATGTCCTGCGGATGACTCGCTGCAAGATACTGCAGCTTACCCAGTTCGCCTTTGTCATAGAGATCTTTAATAAAGAGAAACTCACGGCTGTAGACCACCGTCTCAGCCATCATGTATTTGAGACCAGTTTCATCGACTGCTTTGCAAAGCTCCTCACATTCCTCGATGGTTGTCGCCATGGGCACCGTACACATAACGTGCTTACCTGCGCGCAAAGCCTTTAGCGATTGCGGTGCATGATCAGGAATGGGTGAATTAATATGAACCGCATCGATTTCCGGATCCTTTAGGAGTTCGTCGTAGTCAGTATAGCGTTTTTCAATGTTAAACTCATCGGCTACCTTGTTCATTTCCTCCTCATTACGCCGACAGACAGCAACCAGGTTGGCATTGGGATGCGCCTGATGAATGGGGATAAACTCAGCCCCGAACCCGAGGCCCACGATAGCTATATTGAATGTCTTATCACTCATGGATGAAAAGACGTTAAGTAGGAGGAAAGCAAATGGCAACCGCTTTTCCCTTTCGCTTAAAGCCCGGTCAGGGCACGATTAATGAACACCCTGACATCTAACATGAACTCATTGGATATTGCCCAAGAACTCGTCCGCCGCCCCAGCGTCAACCCGCTGCACGATCCAAAAAGCTCTGGCGAAAATAAAGTTGTCGATTGGCTTGAACAGTGGGGTAAAGAGCACAATCTGGAGACCTTGCGAGAACCGGTTTTCCCTAATCGCGATAATATTTCCTTTAAGATATCCAACGGTGAAGGACCTCATCTACTTTTAAATGGGCACACCGACACCGTTAGCGTTGCGGGCATGGATATTGACCCTTTTAGCGGTGAGGTCAGGGATGGACGCCTCTGGGGACGTGGTTCAACCGACATGAAAGGCCCACTCGCCTGCATGCTTGAAACCATTCTACGAATGCGTGAACGCGATGATTGGAAGGGCACCCTCACCGTTGGGTGCGTGGTTGATGAGGAAACCGAATTTCAGGGTATTCTAAAACTGATTGAGAATCACAAACCATGGGATTATGCGATCGTTGGGGAACCTACTCAGCTGCGGGTTATAAGAGGGTGCAAGGGTTGTCTGAGAATCATTATTCGTGTCCACGGCCGGGCAGCTCATAGTAGTGACCCTAACAAAGGGCGAAACGCCATTGTAGGTATGGCACCGGTTCTTAAGGCTTTGCAGGCTTTTTTTGATGAGGAAATAGGGCAATTTACCAGATCAGGCTTTAGCCCCTGTACTGGATCAGTTGGTATGATTGATGGAGGCAGTGCCGTTAATATCGTACCTGACGAATGCGCAGTAACCATCGATATCAGGACTTTGCCCGGCCAGAATACCACACAAACTCACGAGGCTCTTGAGCAGTATGTCCAGAATAAGGTAGGCCAAAGGGAGGGCTATGAGCTCATTATCGAACGTCCTTACCATGATAGTCCAAGCTTTGAAACCGATCCCGAACATCCGTTAGTGAAGTTTGCCTGTGAACTTCAAGCTCAGAACGAGGCTGACACAGTCGCCTTTGGTTGCGATGCGAGCAAGCTGGCCGCAGCGGGCATACCGACCATTATTCTCGGCCCGGGAGATATTGCTCAAGCCCACACGAAAGATGAATTTATTTCACTGCAAGATTTGGAAGCTGGCACTGAGGCTTACATAAATTTATCGCTCAAACTTCTAAATTAAACGTGCTGACTCAAGAATTCATACTTCAAGACTTTCCGGCTTTGGCCAATATGGCCTACCTCAATACCGCGGCTGAAAGCATTCCTCCACGATGCGTTCATGAAGCTTTGACTCAATACGCACAGGATAAAGGTTTAGGTATGCGCGGCCGTGTTCCTCATAATGAAACTTTGGAAGCTTGCCGTGAAGCAGCAGCAAAGATGGTGAGGTTACAGACCAGTGAGGTTTCATTCTGCTCCTGCAGTTCTGAAGCATATAATTTGCTCTCCAATGCATTGAATCTAAAACGTGATGATGAAGTCATTATCACCGATCTGGATTTTCCCGCTGGAGCAACCCCCTGGTTAAATGCTGCCAACCCACCCACAGTACACCTCTGGAAAGCTCAAGATGGGATATTGGATGCGAATCAATTACCTCAAATACTCAACGAGCGCACACGCCTCATCCAAGTTTCCTTAGTCAGCTTTTACAATGGCCATCGACTAGAATGGGCTCCTTTTATTGAAGCGGTACGCAAACACGCCCCAAACGCCAAAGTGGCAGTGGATGTGACGCAGGCACTGGGGCGGATCGAACTCGATTGCCAAGACTTTGACATTCTAATCTCCAGCACTCACAAATGGATTTTAGGTATACATGGAGGTTGCATTGTGGGAATCCCAAACAAGCAAAAACCTATCACCACAAACGCTGGAGGCTGGTTTCACTTGGAAAATGCCTTCGAAAGTGACCGTTTTGACCGCACTGTACGAAAAGAAGGAGCACTAAGTTTTTCAGTAGGCATGCCTAATTACGCAGCAATTTATGCGTTGAATGCTGCCTTGAGATATATTGAAAGAATCGGCGTCAAACAGATTGCCCACCATGCAGACCCCCTAGTCTCACAACTGGAAGCTGGTTTAATCGAATTAAAGCTAAAGCCCATGGCCTCACAACGCCAAGGAAACTTTAGCGGGATTCTCGCGATACAACATGAACAGTCCGATACCATTCATGCCCATCTCGAAGAAGCTGAGGTTCATGTCATGAACCATGCAGGACGGCTACGAATGGCCCTACACGGCTACAACACTGAGGCGGATGTGGAAAAATTCCTAAACGAATTAAAGAAAGCCCTCTAAAGCTCCCTTAAAGCTGAAAGATCTTCGTCCTCTTTGGCCAATTCATCCACTCGCTCTGCCCCGGACAATCGGGCAATCTCCAACATAGCTTCGGCCTCGGACAATCGATCCATCTTACAAAGATAGCAGGCAACATTGTAGGCAATCAGCCATTCTTCAGGAAAGCGCTCTACACACGGTGCAAGTATTTCGTAAGCCGCCTCGATGCTGCCACCTTCAAAGCGACGGGTAGCATAAGCATTGTGTAACCAAAAGCCTGACTCGTCCGGGTAATCAACACACAACTGTGCTGCCAGCTTTACCGCATCATCCCATCTTTCACCCGCAATCAGGCAATCCAAGCGGGAAGCTTTTACCGGCAGAAGCGATTGCAAATCGGGAGCTATACGATCCAATTCAGCCAGAGCTTCATCCACATTACCCAGTTCGATCCAGCCAAAGGCGGCCTTAACATGATGTGAAGCAGGTGGTTCCAGTGGTTCCATGAAGCTGTGAAGATTATTTGCCTTTGCGTGGTTTAAGCCAACACCATAAAATACGCCATGCACTACATCTGGCTGGCTAAAATGGAAGATGACACCATCTTTATTATCACGCTGGTCGTGGTGCTAATCGTGGTTATTGGTTATCTGGTGCTCGGTAAAGACGATACCATCCGTCTGGATGAACAGCCCCAAGATGAACCATTAAATGAAACCGAATTCCGCAAAAGCCTTTTGGAGCGCATAGATAAAACAAATGATTTACTCATCTCCATTCGTAATAGCTCATTGCTATTAATCGTGATGATTGTAGTCATTCCAATGCTATTTATGCTGTTTAGTAAGGGCTGTAATGGAGGCCAAAGAGAAAGCTCCGTACACGTATCATATAGTCCGAATACGTACAATTAATGGGTTTTTCTTCGAATAACCCCAAAATCGACTTGCGAATTGATAATACCTGTGGTAGGTATAAAAAAACCAAGGACGCAACCCCTAATTACTAGGTGTCTCTAGATTTAAACAGCATTGGAGGATTTCCACAGGCTTCAGCCTATGGGGCAATTAAGCCCTCTCAGGCAAAACCTGAGTCTGTGTCTGCGCCTCCGGTTGCAAAACCTGAAAGCCAGCCTGTAGCCGAGCGTACGGCCCCAGCAGCTGATTTTTCAAAGATTGACTTCGCCGCAGCTGCCAAAATGGTTGCTGCAGCCGTTAGTGAGTCTGATCCTGTAAAACCCTTCGCAGAAGGAGTAGCCGAAGATCTCAGTGAGGCTGGCAGCGACGTTTTTGAGGCTATGGGTAGGATGAATGACCTGCAAAACGCACTTTCTTTCGCATTGGATTCCTCTTCCAGCATGATGGTTGATCCCTCTCTCGAAGCCATTAGCTAGGGTTTTAGTACAATTTAGATGAGTTACGGCCCGCTTTTTGGGCCGTTTTTTTGTATAATAACCCTAGAACAGGTGGATTCTCATCATCAGAACGGTAGTTCCCGGCTGATAACCGGTTTGTATTGCGGCCTTTGCTTAATAGGCTTTGGCTGCACGGGTACGGGTACCGTTATATTCTTAATAGCAAGCTTTGCCCACGGTCTAAACGGATGTTCTCTCTGTTTATTCCCCACCTCCATTATACTCGGTTATGCCAGCTGGCTCTTATACAAGGGAATGGTGCATTTCTGGGCAGAGGTGTTTTTTGGGCCCGATACTAACGCAACCATTAGTTTCAGTGATGGGTTCAAAATTAACCAGCCCACCCAATATGCCTCCCATCTGATCCCTTTACCCGGTGCAATCCAAAGATTAAGGGATATCAAAGAGGAGCAAATCCCTAAGTTCCCCGCCACCCTCACCTTTTGGAAACCCAAGGTGAATCCATTCGATGAAGTGGCCAAGATTCCTTTACCTGAACATTGGATAAAAGCTTTGGGAAAAAATTCCTCTCTTTACCGGAGACTCCCGAAAAAGCTGAAACCAAAACTTCACAAACTCATCAATATATTTTTGTGTGAGGTCGATTTTGCCCCCTTTGAGAAAGAGCACCCGCCCATTGAAATTACTGAGGAAATGCGCGTTAACATCGCAGCAGATGCGTGTCTGTTAATTCTCAATGTGAAATCAGACGTTTTTGAATGCTTTGAATACTACCGGAAAATGAAACGGGTGATCATTTCGCGGGGAATACTCACCAAAGATCGTGCCGTGGGCCTGGATGGATGTGAGGAAGTTTCTCTGATGTGGCATTATACCACAACTGGGATGAAAACCAGCATCGATAACGACAGTATAATCATACACGAATTTGCCCACGCACTGGACAATGTGCCGGACTATGAATACGGAGGCATTCCCTTTAAGAAATATTCCCCTCAATACAAACCATGGAAGAGATGGATAGAAAAGTTGTACGATAATGATGAGATTATTGAGATACTCGGTAGAAACATATTGATTAGAGAAGAAGATGGCAGCCCCAAACCCGCTGAATTTTTTGCTGCAGCTTCTGAAGTATACTTTGATCAACCCAAGGAACTAAACAAATCTGAACCAGCAATTTATCGCCAATTAAACTCCCTCTATAAACTCAATACTACCTATTGGGATGAAGAAGAAGTAAAGGAGACACCTCCAGTCATTATCGACCCGGTTCCCGGTACCGTGCAAGGAATTCTGGAAGAGCAAATGGCTCTTTACAGGGTCCTTCCCTCCGAGCAAAAACGCAAATTAATCGAACTCGTCGGTGAATTTATTGAAAAATACCCTTTTGAAGGACGCGATGGACTCAAGGTCACTGAACCGATGAAAATCACCTTTGCCGGTCAGGCTTGCATTTTAAAACTCGGAAAGGAGTGGGATATTTTCACGGGATTTAAACGCATCATATTGCATCCTGATAAGGTGCACGGAATTGCAATCGACGACTACTTAGACGCTGTGAATGATGAGATCCATTTTTCATGGAAAGCAATTAGTAATAATATCAATCTGTCACGATCCACATCCCAACCAATCCTATCAGCTCTTACCAACCGACTTTTCACGGGGGTGGCTTGGCAGGCGGTTAAAGGCCCATTAGAGGAAGCTCTACGAGCATATCACAATAGATTGAGAAGCAATATTCTTCTGAACTGGGAACTACCGGTGGGCTCAATGTCCCTGTCAGACTTCTTCCGCGACTATACAGTCCATTTTTTCTGCCGGCCAGAGTGCATGAAAAAAGATCTTCCTGGCCTGTATGAAATCTTCACAAGGTATTACTGGAGCTGGCCGGATTACTGGGTTGAACTAAGACGACTGCAACTGTCCGGCAAAACATTCCCGGAGAAATGGAGAAAATGCCTTATTCGTAACGTAAAACATTACTCACGCCTGCCTATAGAGCTTCAGGTAAAACTTCACGGACTCATCCATATTTTCCTCGATGAAATCAGTTTAGAGGTAAAGGGGTTTCGACGCCTCACCGACAAAATGCGCCTGTGTGTGGCTGCAGAAGCCTGTATACTGATTCTCAATCGTGGCTTCCAGGATTACCGACACGTTGAGCGTGTGGAAATTTGGAAAAGCAAACCCGAAGACACAGATGACTGGGGTGGTGATGCCACCGTGAATCGAGTGCGATTAAATTGGCACTGGACGAAGGAAGGCATGGAGGATGAGGATGACAATTATAATGTCACCCTACACGAATTTGCCCATATACTGGATAATGCGGATGATCAGGTGGCTCAAAGTGTGCCTGTGCCAGTCCTTTCTCCTGATCGCAAAATATGGGAGGAAATGGTGGACCGTGAATATATACGTTTGGAAGAAGCCTACAAATCGGGGAAAGGCCATGTGATCCGGGAATATGGCCTCCATACTTACGGGGAAGAGAAGCGCCGGGCAGAATTTTTTCCCTGTGCAACCGAAGCTTTTTTCGAGCAAGGCACTCGCTTAAGAACGGAATGTCCGGAGATCTATGCGGCACTGAAAACATTTTACCAGTTGGACCCCATCAGTTGGGACCAACAAGACGGGCAAATGGAGGTGTATAAACCCTCTCAGGACCACTGGCCTGAAATTCTTTCAAAACAATCCTCCCTTTACCGGAGACTCCCGGAAAATCTTAAACCGAAACTCCACGAGCTCATTAACCTCTTTCTGGACAGAATTGAGTTCGCTCCCATTGAGGGAGAAGAGCCTCCCATTGAAATCACCGAGGAAATGCGAGTCTTGGTAGCCGCTGAAGCCTGCATTCTCATCCTGAACCTAAGAGATGACCCACTCGAGTGTATCAACCTCTATAGCGTGGTAAAAAAGATTCAGATAGCCCGAGATACGCTCGAAGGTAAATGGGCTGGTCTATGGAGTGGAGCCAACCATACTGTGAGTCTTGTTTGGGACCGTGCCATCCAAGGTTCTAAAACATCAGAGGACAAAGATAACCTGATCATTCATGAATTTTCTCATGCCCTGGATTCTGCAGCCGACAACTCATGTGATGGCAACCCTTTTGAACTCAAGGAGCAGCATCGACGTGGTAAAGTGGTGGAAATCCAGCTACCTGATGGCCAAATATTTAAGGCAAAAGATATCGAGACAGCCAGTCAATGGCAGGACATTATTGAAACAATGCATGAGGACCTTGAAAAGGTATACGAAGAACATCGAGAAAACATAATCAGCCAATATGGCAGCACCAATCCCGAGGAATTCTTTGCGTGCGCCACCGAGCTTTATTTTGATATACCCGATAAATTACACAAAGGTGCTCCAGATGTTTACCGGTTAATGAACTGTTTTTATGAGCTGGACCCTCACACTTGGAAGAAAAAGTAGAAGGACTAACTCCCTAGAGCCTAGGTAACCGGCGCCAGTTCGGCAATCGGCTCACCGAAGGGGAGCATCGGCATCGGACGACCGGCATGATCAGGAAATTCATGGGTGTAATCCACGCCGAGGTGCTCATATACAGTGGCCCAGAGATCATTGGGCGTCATAGCGCGCTCAATCGGCTCCTCTCCCTTTGCATTAGTAGCACCGATAATTTGCCCCGTACGCATACCACCGCCGGAAACAAGCATGCTCATTGCTTTGGGCCAGTGATCTCGACCAGGCTGACTGACTTTTGTTTTAGACCCTGATTGGTGGGTAATCCGCGGCGTTCGGCCAAATTCACCGGTGACCACCAACAGCACACGCTTGTTTAGCCCGCGCGCATACAAATCCTCAATCATCGCAGTGATCACCTGATCATACAGCGGAAAACGCACCTTGGCGTCCTCAAAAATGTGACAGTTGACAGCGTGGCTGTCCCAGTTGTAAACACCCGCCTTTAGCCACGGGATACCTCCAACACCATACGGGTTTTCCATAACCACCGTCACCCACGGCACACCGCGCTCTACAAGGCGTCGGGCGAGGATTGCCTGCTGCCCCCAGGGATGCATCGCAAATCGTTCACGCAACGAATCTTTTTCCTGTTTGAGGTCAAACGCCTCGCGCACCGCCGGGCTAGTCATCATTTCCACTGCCTTGCGGTTGAAGACATCCATGCTGCCCAATAGCCCGCTGGCGTCCACATCGCGGCGCAAATTGTCGAAGCCATTCAGCAACGTGTTTCGATCGCCCAGCCGATCAATCATCGCACGATCCAGAGATACGTTGTCCACCTTGAAATTCGGCAGGGTTGGATCAGCGGAAACGCGGAAGGGATGCGTGTGTGCCCCCAAATAAGCGGATCCAAATGCAAATGTATCAACGCTGTTTACACGGCCATTGCCCATTACGACGTAATTGGGCAAGCCCTTTGTGTCACGCTTGCCATCCAGCACAGCGGAAGCCATAGATCCGACGCACGGCGTATTATTCAGCGTGCCGGTTGGCGTGGCTGGCTTGCGACCGGTAAGAAAACGCTTATGACCCCCTCCATGATCAGCAAAACCGTGATGTATTGAGCGTATGATATTATACTTGTCGGCAATCTTAGCGTGCCTTGGGAGTAACTCGCAGACTTCCATCCCCGGAACATTGGTCTTGATCGGCATGAAATCACCGCGATACTCCTTGGGAGCTTCGGGCTTCATGTCATACATCTCCATATGAGGCGGCCCACCCGGCAACCAAACGAAAATAACTGAAGTATCTTTACCCGATACACCCGAAGGTGCATTTTTTGCTTGGGCTTCCAGTAGACCCGCCAAGCCTAATCCACAGGCCGCTCCTCCGATCTCAATAAAGGATCTGCGCGAAACTGGGCCCGGACAAAATGAGGTTCCCTCACTCATCTCGTATATTCTATGACAAACAATGCATGAGGAAAACCAAAAACGTGCCGGTTAAAAAACTTTTGCACCGCAGATCAACTGCCTCTAGCTTGTCTTAATTATATGCGCTTTTTCACTCTAATCACCCTGATTGTCTCCAGCCTACAGGGTTTTGCAGCGGATAAACTCTTCCGGGCCGGCGCAGCCGCCAGTAATGTCACTCCGTGGCTTGGTGTCTCCATGCCCGGTGGATTCACCGATCGTCGTGCCACGAGAATCCACGACGAACTGT
>CAJWKQ010000086.1 GCA_913041895.1 uncultured Verrucomicrobiales bacterium | reverse complement strand
CTTTTTTCTATAGCTTTACTTCAACTGCAGCGGCTGCCCGCTGTGCTTTCTGGCGGGCTTCATCGATGGATTGCCCCCGGGCAATGGCTACACCCATGCGGCGTTTGCCTTTGACCAGCGGTTTACCAAAGAGCCGCAACTGGGTGTCAGGCTGGGCCAGTGCTTCATTGAGGTTACCAAAGCTCACCTGCTCACTCTCGCCCTCCACAAGAATCACCGCGCTGGCACTGGGCCCATGCTGAAGAATATTGGGGATGGGCAAACCAAGAATCGCACGGGCGTGCAGGGCAAACTGCGAGAGATCCTGCGCAATCATGGTGACCATGCCTGTGTCATGCGGGCGGGGTGAGACTTCAGAAAAATAAACTTCATCGCCCTTAATAAAAAGTTCCACCCCAAAGATACCGCGGCCGCCCAGTGCATCAGTAATTTTTTTGGCACAATCACGGGCATTTTCCAGAGCCGTATCACTCATGGACTGGGGCTGCCATGATTCACGGTAATCTCCATCAATCTGGATATGGCCAATGGGATCACAGAAACTGGTGCCATCCACATGCCGCACCGTGAGCTGGGTAATTTCATAATCAAAATCCACAAACCCCTCGACAATGACCTTGCCCGCACCGGCCCGGCCGCCGGCCTGCGCATATTCCCACGAGGCATCTATATCGGCCTCACTCTTCACCGTGCTCTGGCCCTTGCCTGAGCTGGACATGATGGGCTTCACCACACACGGCATACCAATCTTTTCAATCGCCGCGAGGTATTCCTCCCTGGTTGCCGCAAATTCATAAGGGGAGGTTCGCAGACCCAGCTCCTCAGCTGCCAGTCTGCGGATGCCCTCACGGTTCATGGTGAGCTGCGTGGCGCGCGCAGTGGGAATAATCTCCACCTTGCCCTCAGCCTCGATCGCCGCAAGCACGTCAGTGGCAATGGCTTCCACCTCGGGCACCACCATATCAGGCTGTTCCTTCTCAATAACACCGCGCAGGGCGTCCCCATCAAGCATGGAGATGACATGGGCCCGATCAGCCACCTGCATGGCCGGAGCATTGGCGTAGGCATCCACGGCAATTACTTCCACGCCGTAACGTTGCAGCTCAATAACGACTTCCTTGCCCAGTTCGCCTGAGCCGCACAAAAGCACGCGACGCGCGCCTTCCTTAAAGGGGGTTCCGATGGGGGTGCTCATTGAATCGAGCCGCATTAAGCGCGAAGCGGGGGGTTCAATCTATTCTGAGTTTTTCACAAACTTAAAATAGTCGATATCACCAATGCTGCCAGAGGGTCCCTGCTCGTCCATCACTACACGAATAACATGCCGCCCCTTGGTGAGTTTCACGTTCTTGTGATGAAGCATCTTGAGGATTTGCCAGCCTCCGGTGTCGGGAATGCGGATCGGACCGGTAATATCCCTGCCTTTGATCTCCAGATGGAAAATGCCGCCCTGCTTATTGGATGCCACAGGCATCTCGATGGTGTAGGTACCCGCCTCCTTCACTTCCACGGTGTAATTGAGCCACTCACCCTTGCGCGTCCAGCCGATGCCGTGGCCATTGGAGGCATCGGAACGCTTTTCAATATCCACCTGAGTAGCTTTACGGTAGTCGGCCCCAAGGTTTTTTTCCTCCACATCATGGTAGGCCTTGCCCGGGGCACCTTCATCATAGTGCTCGGCCTCAATTTTGCCGGGGATCCGGTGGGCCTTCCCCTTGTAGGGTTTGGAATCGGCCAGAACGAATCCAACGGCCAGAAGCGATAGGGTCATTAGTTTGAATCTCATATTTGATTTATGGTTTGGATTTGCGGATTAGTTCCAAGGCAAACTGCATTACGGTGTCCTCACCGGAAATAAAATCCTTCTGGGTTTGCACAACCTGATGCTTCGGGATAATCCCGCTGCCTTTCGGGAAACTGTTTTCGGGAATCTCATTGCGATAAAGAATCATGGGCACCTCAACCTGACACAGGGTATTGGGCAGGGTGTAGAGAACCATGTTGCCGGCTGTGTAATACTCATGGCCTCCGCCGGTTTCCTGCCCAATGAAGGTCACGTTGTCATTATTCAGTGCCATCGAACAAACCACTGCTCCTCCCGAATGGGTCCATCCGCTGGTTAAGATGTAAATATGCCCCTTGAATCCGAATCTTTTGGGCTGACTCACCTTGTTCTTTTCATCAATCAGATGAAAAAGACCATCGGGTGCTTTTTTGAATTCCTTGGCCAGGGATTTTTCTATGGCCTTTTCCACCCCCTTGAAGAATTCCTTTTTGTCCTGATACTTCTCAAGAGGAATATCAATCAACTTGGCAACAGCCGACTCGTTTTCACGGAAAGGTTCCTGTGCCAAATAAGAAAAAAGAGTCGCATCATGACCAATGTAGCCCCCCTCATTAAAACGTACATCGACAATCAAATGCTTCGCTTCTGCCTGCTCACTAATTGCTTCAAAGGTTTCCTTCAGGAAACCACGATACCTTTGGCGCCCCTTCTTCCGAAGACCAAAATCAAAGGAGTTAACCGACAACAACCCAACGTCCTTCTCGATCCATTTAAACTGAAAATTCTTGAATTTACCCTTTGCTGAATGGCGGTTAACCAAACGCTTCTGGAGTTTCGAACCGGAGAGAGCCGGCAACCTGACAGTCACAGGTTCCTTTTTACCAAAGGGGATGTACTGGATTTGATACTCCTTTGAAGTCCCGAACAGCAAACGGTAATGCAGCGCAAATTCGTCGGCCAACATCCGGTATTTCATGGTCTGATTATACCCATCAGACCGAAGATAAGGCAGTAGCTTGGCAAGAACCTCTGCGGTGGGCTGCTTGTTTATGGAAATCAGCTCTGCCCCCAGGGGAATATCCTCATCCTCCAAATCCACGTATGCCTTGCGGTTCAAAAAGAAAACCGGCAACGGGAAAAGCCCTTCCTCGCGACTGAGCTGGTTTAACAACTTTGGTGGAAAATCAAAATAGGTATGGCCGCACTTCACCATCTCAACCACGGGCGCCACACGCAGATAAAATTCTTTTCGGGTTAAAGGTTTATCAAATGATTTTGTTGTCGCATCAAAAAGTTCATCAAACTTCTCCTTGGAAGTGTAAAGATAGAGGCTGGGATGCGCTTTCTCCAGAGCTTCACGAAGAACAGCAAAGTCCTCGCGCAATTTAGCAGCTGCAATTTGTTCATCCAGTCGAGGAACCGGCTTCTTACGCTTTGCCCCCTCACTAGAAAAAGGCAGACCGGCTATGAAGATCAATGTACAGACACAGACCAGTATACGTATTTTCATCAGGCTCCAAGGAAGTCGCACTAAGGTCGGCTACGGCCTGCATCAATAATGCCCTGCAGCTCCTTTTTCATGCGGTCAAAAACCTCAGGATGCTGGGCAGAAACATTTTTCTTTTCCCGAATATCTTTACTCAGATCAAACAGGGCAAACTGTGGGGCCGCCTGATTGGCAAGCTTGTTGGTCACAACAACATTGCGCTTGCGCTTGGAGTCGTGACGCTGGAGTTTCCACTTACCGGCGCGGTAACCGTAATTACCCCATTTACCGTTATCCTGCTGCACCAAATGATCACGGCCCTTCGCACCTTTTTTGCCAAGGAGGGCATCAAGGAGATTAAAGCTGTCAGGCACTGATGCCTTGGGCAATTTCACACCAGCAAGTGCAGCAAAACTGGCAGCCAAATCGATGGTGCAAACCATTTCATCAGACACCGCCGGTTTAATTTTACCGGGCCAATAGGTTATGAAAGGCGTACGGGTACCGCCCTCGAGCACACTATATTTACCTCCACTGAAGGGGCCGTTGGGTGAGTGGTCGCCCATCTTTTCCAACGCCTCATCCTTGTAACCATCATCCCCCACAGGACCATTGTCCGAGCAGAAAACAATCATGGTATTTTTGGAGAGCTTTAAGCGATCCAACGTCTTGACGAGTTCCCCTACGCACCAGTCCAGTTGCACAATTACATCACCCCGATAACTCAGAGCAGATGTACCGCGAAAACGTTCATGCGGAATACGTGGCACATGCAGATCGTGCGAGGAGAAGAAGAGGAAAAAGGGGTTATCCTTATTAGCCTCAATCCACTTGTTGGATTGCTTGACCCATTCATCGGCCAAATCTTCATCACGGAAACGTGCCTTATGACCGCCAGTATAAAAACCAATGCGACTAATTCCATTATGAATGGTGGAATTATGTCCATGACTCCAGTCCATCTTTAAAGTGTGCCGGTGCGTTTTGCCGGTGGGATGGTCCGGACTGGGCTTCTTTGTTCCGACCCACAACGGATCCTTGGGGTCCAAATTTTTAACGCGATGATTTTCCACATACACCTGCGGAACACGGTCATTGGTAGTGGGCAAAAGAAAATTATAGTCGAACCCAATCTCGCGCGGTCCGGGTTTCAGTTCTCCATTCCAATCAGGGCCACCGGGACCGCCTAAACCCAAATGCCATTTACCAATAACCGCCGTTTTATAGCCCGCCTTCTTGAGCAGACTTGGCAAAGTTTCCGGCCCCGGTTTAATAACCGCCGGACCATTGGGAGGAGCAATGCCGGTTCCCGCCTGACGAAAAGCGTATTTACCTGTAAGAAAAGAAAAGCGTGTAGGTGTGCAGGTTGAGGCAGAGCAATAACCACTGGTAAAGCGAATGCCGCCCGAAGCCAACTTGTCGATATGCGGTGTCTTTAGGTTCTTAGGCTTCGCCCCGTAGCAACCCACATCACCGTAACCAAGGTCATCAGCCATGATGACAATAATATTGGGTTTTTCTGCCGCGTTTGCAGGCACGGTAAAAAACAAACCGCCCATCAAAATAACAGCGAAACGGGTGAGAAATAAAAATACAGTTTGGTGTTTCATGGAACAGGCAAAGGATGCCGAAGGTTTACGGTCGATTCAAGATATGAGTTCACCAAAACCACCGGACATTTCCGATACACAACTCCAATCAATATGAAAACGCTGATAAAAAACGGTGTTACCTACTGCTTCGGCGGCTTGGCCTCGCGGATAATGGCACCGTGTTCGTCATTCAATATCAGGATTGCAAAGGATTGCACGGTGTCCAATTCGCCCGTATTCAGACTTACGTAATCAAAGCGGCCACGCAGGTCGGTATAACCGTCCTTGTAGAAGCGCACCTGACCATTGGCGAGTTTTCCGTAAACCTTCACGTAAGTCTTGGGTAATGACTTGCCCTTGGCCTGATCGGTAACACGCACCTGCCCATAGTTCTCAACCATCTGCACAGCGAGCGTATTGGCATAGTAGGCCTGACTTTTACGAATGCCTTTAGCCACTATCTCCACCATTACATTACTGCTGTGGAATTTTTCAGGGATGACAAAGGTGTGTGCGGTTTTCTTGTCCGGCAGCTCCACAGTCTCAACAGTGTTGGGCACGATGTAAGTGAAGTGATCGGTATCCTCCTTCATGAAGGGTTTACGACTAAAGAGCAGCTCCACATCCATGGGGTAGTAGTTAACCGTGATATCCTTCAAGTTCTGGTAGCTAAGCTGTACCTGCCGATCCTCCACCTTGAATTCGAAACTGGCCTGCGTTGAAGCCAGCTGATCCTGCTTCTGGCCCCGGTCCTCCTTGTCTACCAAAACGCCCTCCTTACCCTCTATTTCATCAAGCTGGCTACTGGCTGTGGCGAATAGGTTACGCCATTTGTCCACCGGATGATCAGCATGGGCGGTGGCTAATTGGCGCGCCTTCTTCAGGTCACCCTGATAAAAGGCGAGATAGAGTCCAAGATAATCATGTTGCAGTTTCTCGGTAAGCTTGTCAGCGGACACACGCCTATGGAAAGCGATGGCATCCTCCACGCGATCCTGTAAGAGCAGGTAATAGGTAAGGCCCAAGAGATCATTATTGGGAATCTCCTTATGGTATTTCAGCGTGGCTAGCAGACTGTTGTACTGGGTCCAAAAAGCATCATTAAGAATCTTACGCGTCTTACCCAGCTGATGGGCGCGTGCATTAACCAAGGGCTTATATTCAAGATGCTGATACCACTTGCGCTCAACCGGATCGACAGAAAGGATTGGGCTCTCAAAGTAAAAACCCACCCGGCCGGCCATTGGCGAACGCTCAAGATAATCACTCATGCGCTCCTCATCCTGATGATAGAGGGCATAACTCCATAAGGTGTGGTGATAGGTGAAACGCTCATCCAAAAGCTTCATCACGCGGTTATAAAAATCACGCCCACCGCCACCCTCGACCTCGTGGCGCAGACGAAACGCAATAAGGTTAAGATCGGTCCGGTTTAGGTTATGATCGCGCAAATACTTGAGTACATCCTTCTCCGTACCATTCTGCGAAATCCATCCCCATGAGCTCTTGTCTTTCTTACTCAATTCATTAACAACCTGAAAACTGAAGTCATCGGCTGCAGCCACGTGGCCATTGGGATTAGCCACCTGCACCGGATAAATGGCAAACTTGCCTGCTTCAGGGAAATAGAAGTAATAATCAAAGGTAGTGGTGGAGTAAGGCCCCAGCTTTGTGGAGCGACCCTTGGAGTAGTTTCCATTTTGCAGGGGGATGGCACCTTCGGGCACCTGCACCAAAAGTTCAAACTTCTGTGGAGAAGAAGTTGGATTGGTGATCACTACCTGACACCCGTAGGCAATTTGCTTAAGAAATTCATCCTCCACAAAATTATCCAACCGTTCGTTCCCCGCATGGCGGTATCGCGAATCGGCGCGGAAAAAGTTTTGGCTCAGTAAAATCTTCGGTCCCTTCTTCACCGGTTCACTCGGCAAAATTTCCTGGTGACAAACCACCATGTGCTCACCGGCAGTTAGCTGAAAGGAACGATCCATTGTCTCAGCCACGTGCTTGGGTTCCTCAAAAGGCAGATCAATCACTGCCAAAGCAAACATCATCTCTGCAAAGTTGCTAGTGGCATATATGAAATTACCGCTAAAGAATGGCTGGTTGGCTGGGCTGGCTGCGTAGTCGTTCCAGAAGGCGTTCACCCGCATGAGGTCGGCATTCTGCTGGGCGATAGTAAGCTTATAATAATTATTCTCAGCCCACTCCTTGGCGGCGGGCAGCTTGCGGAATAATTGACGAACCTCTTGGCGCTTCTTAGAAGTATCCGCAAAGAAATTATTTCTGCCCTTAAATTGTTGCTCATATTGAGCTTCTCTTTCCTTTTCGCCTAAGGATTGGCCGAATGCGCGCTTAGCTTCTAAATTACCTCTTAAATCCTTCAGCTCCTTCTTTGCCTTTTCAGCGGCCTGTCTGCTACTGGCCTTATTTTCTGAAAATCTGGATACAGTCGAGGAGGTTGGACGAGGAGGTGCAGGCGGTGCGCCGGGCGCATTGGCATTAAACCCTCCACCCCCGATGCCACCTGTGGCGGCTCCATCTGTTTGTGCTTGTTGAGATGAGCTGTTAATATTGGTTAACCTTCTGAGCTCGGCCTGCAACTGGTTCAGTGCATTTGCTTTACCCAGCTTGATGCCCAGCTTGTCGTTATCGGCTTCGAGTTGTGAATTCATAATAGCCGCATCAAACAAACGGCTGTAACGCTCTGGGTTGGGAATAATGAGGTCATTCTTATCCTTAATATAGCGGCGCATCTTTTCCAACTCTGCGGGACCACGGCGGGCTAAAAGGATTTTCTCCACGTCATTAAGCTGGGAGAAAGCAAAGGGTTCCAGATACTTTTCAAGGTTTGCGCCCAGCAACCACTCGTCCATGAAAGTTTTGCCCTTCTTATTGGCAATATAAGGCTTAACGACCTCGTTAAAGAATCCCAGATCTTTCTGGTGGAGGAAAAAATTCAGCTCGTGGCAGGCGTACTTGGAATATTTTTCACGACGGTCCTTTGCCTTGAGTTTCGGCCATTCGAGAATCCAGCTGAATTCAGTCAACGTCTTGTTGTTACTCAGGGTAGCCATGAGTAAATACGCCTTCTGCAGGGAGTCATAGAGTTTCACATCACTGGTGGTGATATCCTGCACCTTCAATTTGTCTCCCTTCTTCAGGACCGTGAAGAGCTTCTGCTCTGAATGTGCCTTGGCCACATCCAGGCTCTGCACCATGCGCACCTCGCGCTTGACCAACACGGTGGATTTAATGGGCACAGGCAGGGTAACTGTATTTAAGGGATCCACCGCCACCAGTAACATTTCCTGCTGACCCTTAAATTTGGTGAGATCAATCGATACCACGCCATCCTTGTCGGGCTTCAAATTGGCCAGCAATTCGGAGTTGTTTTTCAAAAAATCAAGACTTGAGAAATCGTTAAGCCCACCACTTGCAGAAGGCTCTTTGGGCTTGCGGTACCAAGCTCCATCTTTGGCCTTCTCAAGCTCCTCGGCCAGGTCCTCAAACTCACCACCCTTGGCTGCGTCCTGCCTTCCAGTACTGGTTTCACGAATGGCCCATGGGTTGAGCAGTAACCCCGGCCGGGCAAGCATGTTGCCGGGGAACTTGGTGGTGTATTTGCGATCAAGGATGTAGCGATATTCCTCACCGATATCACGCTCCTGCACATATAGGGAGCGCGGGCGAGCCAATCTTTTTGCTTCAGGTGAAGGCACCCCACCAATATCCAGTGATGCGTAAGCCGGATAACGCTGGACAAAACGCGTAGCAAAGACATGGACGCGAGTGAAGGGAGTGATATTCTCCAGTTGCACCACGGCATTTTGCTGCCCCACCATCACGTCACTAATCTGCAAGGGGCGCAACACGCGTTGTTCCAAAACGCGACTGGCACTCATTACGTGATGATCGCGCCTGTTGCCTTCGGTTATTCGCAAGGAAATGGTTTCACCTGTTTCCTTCAGGTAAAGCGTGTAGTCGCCCACGGCCAAATCACTAATCTCCAGAAATCCGTTACGGAAAGTGCCGGCCTTGATGTGATTGCCTACTACCGTTCCTTGACGCAATTCAAAAAGGCTATAACTGCCAGCTTTGGCAGCGTTATTGAGCGGGCCAGCCAAGGCCACCTGAATAGTCTCACCGGTGGCCGCATGAATGATTGAGGGCTGGGCAATCTGGCCGTAACGATCACGTGAAATTTCCCAATGATAGGTTGAGCCATCACTACCGGTTGCCTTGATCCACTGGATATCAGTCAAAACCCCAAGATCTACGCGCCCGGATGGATCGCTCTTAAGGCTTAGGCTATGGGAGCTCTTAAAATCGCGGTGCTTAAGTTGCACACTCACCGCACGATCAGGTTTGACCTCACCATTCTTACCCAGAATATCGAGCACATAACCGCCATTAATGCGCGCTAGATGCACATTCTCCAGTTTGAGCGTTTTATCAATCTGGTTGAGCTCAAAGGTCCCCTGATCCGTTAAATCCTGTTTATTGCCTGCGGCCAAATTTTCTACTCGAGCCTTCAAGGTGAACTGCAGCTTCGCCAGTTTGTCAGGCACAGTAAATTCATGGATAAATGCCTCCCCATCCTTGATCTCGCCCACCGGCAATTCCAACATCGTAGGCACGCCATCGCGACCGGTTGAAAGAATGACCAACCGCGGATCCTCCAATACCTTTAAGGAAATGGGATTTCCATTAAGACGAAGGACGGGACGCACTACCAACTTCGCCTGTGCGCCGGTAATTAGTGCCTCACGGTCCACGTAGATTCCTGCGTCCAGAGAATAGGTTTCTTTCTGGTGAATAAAACTGGCTAGTGCACTAAAGTTGCCATTGCGTAGCACGATTGTCTGACGACCCGGCCTATTACTAAAAGGCACCACGATGAGACCATCCTCGTCTGCCTTATACTCGTTACCTGAAAGCCACAGGGTTGCCTGAGGGCAGGCCTTGTTATCCTCATCTAAAACCCTAAACTCATGACCTGCAGAGCCTGTGTCTTCCAGCACACGCAGGTTCCCCTTGCTGATGAGAGCCCGACTGCTACGGCCATTCCCAATAAATTCCACCACATAAACACCGCGCTTCTTGAGTTCTGGAAAATTGAAGTTTCGCTCGATACGCCGCAAGGGACGCTCATCATAATTATAAGCCTGCTCACGCGTGGCTGCCAAACCATCCAAATTAATGGCGGTATTGACTGGGTATAGATTGCGCGAATAAAAATTAAACGTATTGATTTCAAAAACACGAACAATCAATTTTTTCACGTTCTTAACGTTGACCTTCAAGGAAACTCCCTCGCTCGACTTGTAAAACACCTTGTTTACCGGCGAAAAATCCAAATCTATTCGTTCCTGCAACGCCTTAACTTGTGATGTGGAAAGCATGGAGTACCAGCGCTCGGCATCCCCAATGCCATTAACCAGCTTGGCCTCAGCAAAAGCCTGTTTCAGATAGGTATCCCTTACCAAGGGCAGGTATTGATCAAAATCGGCATCTTGCCTGAAGAAATGCAAAAAGAAATCGCGCACCAAACGTTCATCGGGACCAATGGGCGGCAGGCCTGTAATTCGGCTATAATCGGCATTAAGGTTTACATCGGAAATCCCCGGGCTCTTGAGCTGAGCCTCGCGATACTTCGGGTTGATATACGCCACCGGCCGCGGCAGTTTCAGGTATTCCATGAATAATTCACGGTTATACTCACCCTGACTACGCTGAAAACGCAGCAAGTTATAGATTGCATTGGCTTTGAGGGAATTATGAGCCGCAGCCAGACGCGTGGTAAACTGATGAATACGGTTGAGGTGCTTACCGCGCTCAATGAGGTTAAAGCGCGTATCCGTATCTTCTGAAGGGGCGAGCTTGACCAGATAAATGTTTATAAATTGCGTGCTATTGATAAGGCCCGGGTCCAATTGCAACAGCTCATCCATTTGTGCCTTAGTCAATTGACGGTGGATATTATGTGAACCAAACCCACGGCTGTGTTTATTACTTAGATCCTTAACGATTAACTGAGGTAGATTCGCTATATCGGGCCGTTGTAACCGTGAGAGTAGATGGCGCAGTCGCGTGGCATTCAGTTTATCGTGATCCAATTTCTCCAGACCGCGTCCCTCCACGCCTGACAAATCTCCGGACCGAAAAGCGCGAGCCAAATACGCATCAAAACTGATCTGCTTTGGATCCAGAGCAGTCGGATGCTTCGGCTTTTGGCCTTCAATAACCCGACTATGGCTAAAGGAAAGACCCAGTTCACGCCGGAGGTGCGCCAGTGTTGCTTCCGGATTGGCTCCATAATCCAAAAGCGCCTGCCGATCCTGAATCTCCCTTACTTGCGCTGTGCGCCCATGGCGTTTGATCCATAATTCAAGGTGTTTTTTGACCGTCCCCTTATCTCCGCGTAACTGCGCGTCCAAACAGTGGTAATAATAATAGTCAGGTGTGCCCGGGATGAGCAGCTTGAGAGCCCCCTTGCGATCCGCGGATAACGCAAATTTTTCGATGAATCCTATATCTGTGCCCTGAGTCACCCAGCCCAGCAGGATTACCAGCGATAAAGAGAGAGTCCGTGTCGATGTTTTCATGATACTCAGTTTACTCAAAATAAAATGCCTCACGGGAACCTCAGTAGGACCCGCCCATTATTGGACGGTAAATTAACCAAATTGCCCCGCTTCAAAACCTATGGTACTCGCCCATCACACTTACACCACTGCAAAATCATTCAAAATCTGTTAACCTTTTCACATGCCTGAGAAACTCACTGAATGGATCAGAGAAGCTAACCGTATCCTTATCTTTACAGGTGCGGGTATTTCCACACCCAGCGGTATCCCGGCATTTCGTGGTGCGGGCGGTATCTGGACCACACGCCAACCTGTTCTTTATCAGGACTTCATGACTAAGGAATCTGCCCGGACCGAATACTGGCAATATAAACTCGAACTTTGGGAAGAACACGGAGATCCCCAACCTAATATTATTCACGACTCCATTGTGGATCTTGAAAAATCCGGCAAGGTGGAGATGGTTGTCACCCAAAATGTGGATGGGCTACATCTTGCTGCAGGAACCAGTAGGGATTTACTTGTTGAAGTCCATGGCAATGGCACATTAGTTGAGTGCCAAAGTTGTGGTTTTGAAGAATCGGCACAGCCCAGTTTTGAAAAATTTAAAAATGAAGGGACATGCCCAATCTGCAAATGTGGCGGTTATCTAAAACCGGCCACCATCAGCTTTGGGCAAAACCTAAAAGAAGAGGATTTAAAGCGCGCACAAAAAGCTGCCAAGTGGTGTGATTTAGTAATTGCACTGGGCTCTACCTTATCGGTTAG
>CAJWKQ010000085.1 GCA_913041895.1 uncultured Verrucomicrobiales bacterium | reverse complement strand
ATGGTATCGGCATTGGTCGTGAGCATAAGTACATCACAACCTATCCGCGCAGATGCCAAGGCCGCCTCGATTCCGGCGTGCCCTGCACCAACCACAATGACATCGAAGTCTTTAGGATAGCGGAAATTCATCTGAATCGGATCGTGGGAATGTGTATTGAGCGTCAAAACGGCCGGATACCTCAATCCTCTCCAGTCGACCATTTGCACTTAGGTGCTCACAAATTTGATATATCGTTTCAATATCTTCTACCTCTTGCATTTCCATAGCCAAATCATCCACACAAAGAGGATGACCATCTCTGCGCATCAGACACTCGAAAATGCCCATTTGAAGATCAATAACCCTTTGGGCAGCCTTTTTCCCTGCTTCCACCCCTGGTTGATGATATGCGTTAATATTGACTAAAGATGCGTAGAAACCGACTGCTCGCTCATATAGTGCAATTAAAACGCCGATCGAAAATGGGGACACGTCATTCACGGTGATTGTAATAGATTCCCTCCCACCTTCATACAGGGCTCGTCGTGTCCCTTGAAAAAATCCACTTAGATAGTCCCCAGAGGTTATTACGTCTTGTTCCACATGGAACAATTCTCCAGAACGCTCCTCCAAAACCTGAATAAAGGTGGCAAAGAAATTAGGAACCCCATCTCTCAGCTGTTGAATATATGCATGCTGATCGGTCGACCCTTTGTTCCCATAGACTGCAATGCCCTGATTTACCACGTTACCATCCAAATCTTCTTTTTTTCCTAGCGATTCCATGATAAGCTGTTGTAAATAGCGAGAAAATAGCTCTAAACGGTCTTTATAAGGCAAAATAACCATATCTTTCTCTCCTTTACCGTTACAGGAGTGCATCCAGGCCAAAGCGAGACGAGCCGCCGGGTTGGTATTGATATCTGCCTTTCGAGTTGCCTCATCGCAAGCAGCAGCCCCGGCTAGGAATTGATCTATATCCAATCCTTGAAGCGCTGCCGGCAGAAGCCCTACCGCAGAGGTCTCGCTTGTCCGCCCCCCTACCCAGTCCCACATCGGAAAGCGTTTTAGCCACCCATCCTTCTCGGCGATCTGGTCTAAGGCAGATCCGATTCCCGTAATGGCGCAGGCATGATCTGCAAAGCTTAAACCCATTCGTTCATAGGCAACCTTGGCTTCCAGCATACCATTACGGGTCTCCTTGGTTCCCCCCGACTTGGAAATAACAATTGAAAGCGTTTTATTGAGTGAATCCCCTATTTCTGACAAGTCTTTATCGATACCGTTAGGATCTGTGTTGTCAAAAAACCATATTTTCATGCGATCTGTGGCTGAATCACCCAATGCATGAGATACAAATTGCGGGCCCAAGGCTGATCCCCCAATCCCAATAATGATGAGATTCTCAAAAGGGCCACCTGCGCCTTTTATGGATCCCTCATGAACGGCTTGGGCAAATTCTTTTACTGAAGTAATCACACATTCTATATCCTTTTTGATTTCTTCGTCTGGCGCCAGAGTCGGGTTGCGCAACCAATAGTGACCCACCATCCGGTTTTCATCAGGATTAGCTATTGCTCCCTTTTCCAGATCGGCCATCGCCAAGAAAGCTTTGTCCATAGCCGGTTGATGCTCTTCAAAAAAGTTATCAGGGAAATCAAGACGGCTGAGGTCTAGCCTCAAGCCAATTTCATCGTGAAAAGTGGTACGCTCCTTGAAGCGCTCCCAGAGTTTAAGTACATCTGTTTCCATAAAGGGGAGGGCGGAGCATAAACGCGAAAGGGCCTAATCAGCAAGCTGGCGGTGCAGCCCTTTTTTTGGTATGAAACGGTTCTTGGGGAGAATAAATGAGTAAAAATCGGGTTCTTATCTTCGATACAACACTGCGCGACGGCGAACAATGCCCAGGTGCCTCCATGAATTTGCGGGAGAAACTGGCTGTAGCCCGCCAACTGGGCGCACTGAAGGTGGACGTGATAGAAGCTGGTTTCCCCGTCATTAGTGATGGCGATTTTGCCGCCGTCCAATCTATTGCCAAACAGATTAAGGGTCCCCAAATAGCAGGACTGGCCAGATGTGTTCCCAAGGATATTGATGCAGCTGGAGCAGCTGTAAAACCAGCTGGAAAACGGGGTAGAATCCACGTTTTTCTGGCGACTTCCAAGATTCATCGGGAGCATAAACTGGGCAAAGCTCAGGATGAAATCCTCAGGCTTGCAGTGGAAGGGGTTAAGCGAGCACGTAAATATGTAAAGGACGTAGAATTTTCACCAGAAGATGGCTCACGCACAGAACCCGATTTCCTTGTGGAAATCTGTAAATCAGTGGTGAAAGCCGGGGCAACTACCGTCAATATACCTGACACAGTCGGATGGGCAGTGCCTGATGAATTTGGAGACCTTATCAGTCATTTGCACGAAAACGTGCCGGAATTTCAGACTGGAAAAGCCGTCATAAGTGTTCACTGCCACAATGATTTAGGCTTGGCGGTAGCCAATTCACTAGCCGCAGTCCGCGCAGGGGCAAGACAGGTCGAGTGCACAGTAAATGGTATCGGGGAGCGAGCCGGCAACGCCGCCATGGAAGAGGTGGTCATGGCCCTTAAAACTCGTAAGAATTTCTACCGGGGCTTTTCCTGTGGGTTGGATACAAAGGAGATTGTCAAAGCCTCCAAGCTGGTTGCCCGCATGAGCGGGTTAGGAGTCCAGAGAAGTAAGGCCATTGTGGGGGAAAACGCCTTCGCACATTCGAGCGGAATCCATCAGGACGGGATTCTTAAGAAGCGCGAGACTTACGAAATCATGAACCCCAAGCATGTGGGGTGGGGGAAAACTGAATTGCCCCTCACCAAGCACAGTGGGCGGGCTGCCGTAGCCGCGCGACTAAAGCACTTGGGATTCAAGATGAATGCCGAGGAAATTAATTCCATTTTCGCAAAATTTAAGGAAATCGGGGATAAAAAGAAATTTGTCTATGACGATGATTTGGCAGCGTTGGTCGAAGGACACATCACTACAGTACCAGAAACTTGGGCATTGGATTATCTGAACGTGAGCACTGGTAACCAAACCGTACCTACGGCCACAGTTCGGCTAACTAAGAAAGACGGCAAGAAGACCCAAGTCGAGCAGGACGCCAGTATTGGCGATGGACCGGTAGATGCGTCACTGAAGGCAATCGACCGCATATCCAAAACCAAAGGGACGCTCATGGACTACACCATCAGGGCCGTATCACAAGGAAAGGACGCTTTGGGTGAAGTCACTCTTAAAGTGGACTTTGGCGACGGTGATCTGGTGGTTGGGAAGGGGGCCAGTACAGACATTATTGAGGCTAGCGCACGTGCTTACCTAAACGCAGTTAATCGATATTTGAATAATGGCCGCAAAGGCCGAAAGCGCAGACACCGACAACCGTGAAGAGGCTCGCTTCAAGTTTAATTCTTCTACTAGCAATTATCTTTGGCGCACCTCTCTCGGTAAATGCAGAGGATATTGAGCTGACACGAAAGTGGGAACTTTACCAAATAAAAGGCCGCAATCAATACGACCTGCGCAAAGCCATGAATACAAAGGGCCCTGTTAATGCAGATACTGGTAAACGTTTTGACGCGCGTACAGATTGGAAGTTGGGATGGAAATACAAATACAGCAAAAATTCGGAAAACCTCTACAAGCTTTCCTCTCACAGCATCCAGGTCACAGCTACTATTCATTTTCCTGAATGGGCTGATATGAAAGCCGGCAACCCTCAAACCCAACGGCTATGGTTGGTTTACATTCATAACCTAAAACGCCATGAAATGGGGCATGTAGAATTGGCTCAACGTGCAGGCAAAGTTCTGAGTGAACGGCTCAGTCAACTCGGAACCTTCAACAGCAGATTGGAGATTGAAGAAGCCATCAAGAAAAAAGCCGACGAAATCACTCGTATCCATCAAGCTCTCCATCAGGACTACGATCGACGTACCAATCATGGTAAATCAGAAGGGGCACGCTTCCCCTAACGCTTGCACTGGTCTCCACGCAAAGCTACCGTGCAGCCATGAGAACCACTTTTATTTCCACGGCAACTGTGTTGTCACTGGGACTTTCACTGTTTGCTGAAGATAAAATCGGCGAGGTTCAAGAAGTTGCCCCCAACGTTTATTTCCATCAGGGCGACCTAACCAAAGGCCACTGCAATCAGGGTTGGATTGTTTTCAAGGACTTTGTGCTCGTCGTAGATGGCAATTTCCCAAGCGGCGTTAAGGAAGTGCTTCCCAAAATCAAAGCCACCTCCAAGAAGCCCATCAAGTACGTGGTGGACACCCACCATCACGGAGACCATGCCTATGGCAATCAGGCTTGGGCGGAAGCAGGAGCCACTGCCATCGCCTCTGAAGGAGCTTTGAATGAGTTGAAAAAATATGAAACCGGCTATTTCGGAGGACATCCTCTGGGTCGGTGGGAATGGGCTGCCAAAAGCCGGGCAGACGTCCGAAACAGCAAACTTTTACCCCCAAAAATTACTTTTAAAGATAAAATGGTATTTGATGATGGCAACATAAGGGCCGAGTTGCTCTACCTAGGAAATGCACACACACATGGTGATGTGTTTATTTGGCTACCCAAAGAAGGCGTTCTATTCAGTGGAGATGCTTGTGTGAATGGTCCCTACAATTACATGGGAGACGGCAACTCCTTGGACTGGCCCAAAACACTGGATAAAGCCAAAGCTCTCAAGCCCAAGATCATATGCCCAGGCCACGGAGCAATGGCTGATAGCAGCTTAATTGATTATCAAAAGGCCTATTTCACGACCCTGCAGAAACAGGTACGTATACTGGTCAAAAAGAAAGCTACCCTAGATCAGTTACGTGCAGAAACAGAAAATATTCGCTCAAAAGTCCTAAAAAACAAACCGATTAATCGATATGTCGGCAAACGTTTCGGGGATCAGTTGGAAAAAATTTACGGTGATTTTACAGGCCAGACATTAGGCCGTCTGGATGTGATTAAAGAATCAGAAAAAACTAAAAAATAATGAAACACACACTTCAATTTATTCTCTTTCTTTCTTTGGCATTCACACTGGTTGCGGCAGAAGCCGAAGCCAAATGGTGGAAAGGCAATTTGCACACGCACTCCCACTGGAGCGATGGTGATGATTACCCTGAACAAATCGCAAAATGGTATAAAACTAATGGCTATCATTTCTTAACGCTTACTGACCACAACACTCTACAAAAAGGTGAGCGTTGGATTGATGTCATGAAGAGCAAGGGTGGGCCGCCGGCCTTTGTTAAGTACTCGACTG
The DNA here is from genome assembly GCA_913041895.1 of uncultured Verrucomicrobiales bacterium. Lineage (GTDB taxonomy): Bacteria > Verrucomicrobiota > Verrucomicrobiia > Limisphaerales > UBA1100 > UBA1100. The sequence goes on along the minus strand of CAJWKQ010000085.1, from coordinate 7,039 downwards.
ATTGGGGAGAAGATTGGGTCCAAACCCGAACACGGGAAGGGCGCCAAGAAGTACGCCTTCGCACTTTGGAAGAATTCCGTAAGAAACTCGAAACACCAGGAAGGTTCTTATTAATGCAAGGTGAAGAAGTAACCGATAGATGGAAAACCGCTCCTGTCCATATGAATGCAACAAATTTGCGCGAACTCATTAAACCTCAAGGAGGTAATAGTGTTTATGAAGTCATGCAACGCAATATGAACGCATTGGCCGCCCAACGTAAGGCTACGGGACAACCAATGTTTCTGCATCTAAACCACCCCAATTTCGGCTGGGGTGTCACCGCGGAGGATCTCATGAAAGTCAAAGGAGAGCAGTTTTTTGAGGTCTATAACGGGCATCCTTCAGTACGTAATATTGGAGATAAAACACATGCCAGCACCGAACGCATGTGGGATATCATCAATACCCGAAGACTCGGCGAACTAAACATGAACATTCTCTATGGATTAGCCACCGATGATTCTCATAACTACCATGGCATGGCTGCAAACCGCAGTAACTCAGGCCGCGGCTGGGTGATGGTTCGCGCATTAAATCTCGAGCCAACGGCTTTAATTAAAGCGATGGAATCAGGCGATTTTTATTCCAGCACCGGAGTTACCCTGAAAGAACTGAAACAGACAAAGAAGGAAATTGCCATCAGCATCGCTACAGAGAAAGGTGTGAGCTACACCACTAAATTCATCGGCACGCGCAAAGGATACGATCCGAAGAGTGAACCCTACACATTACCGAGCGGAGCAAAATTGCGAGTCACCCACCGCTACAGTGACGATATTGGACAGGTCCTTGCAACAATCAAAGGGACAAAAGCCACTTACCGCTTAAAGGGAAACGAACTATTTGTTAGAGCTCAGATCATATCATCCAAAGCTCAGAAAAACGCCATCACTCCCAACGCAACCGAGATGGCTTGGACTCAACCGGTAGCGCCATAAAAAAAGCCGGACCAGGTGGTCTGAAGGCGACCTTCCTGGTCCGGTGAACACAGAAACAGTACAAGTAGGCTACTGCAGGTGTCGGCTCCGATTGTACTGGATCAGAACCTAAATTCTTATTTTTTCGGGTCCAGCAGCACCCTCCTTGGTGGTACCGCTGCCACGGAGCTAAACAGGATTCAGCCCACGTGTCAAGAACAGCATAAAGTGAAATCACACAACTTGTAGTGTGTGCAAAAAAAATCAGGGCTATATGGAGTTATATAAGCTAGTCACCTAAAAGTTTGCGCAAGGTCTCTTTTGCTGCATCTTCGCGGCTAACTTCACCCTCTGAGCGCTCAATCTTCTTGAAATTGCGACGAGCAAAATCAAAGTATTCGCAGTAGTTATTGCGGTCCTTTTCATCCACCGGTTCAGCTCTGCGTTCACGACATTGGTGTGCAACGATCTGATCATAATGAATACAATTGCGACAGCACCGGAGATCAGTATTGCATTCCTCGCAGGTATCACGCCGCCCGGGCAAATGAGCCGATTTCCACTCCCACCCGCATTTGAAACAATGCCGTGTCATACATAAAGCCTAAGAGGATGAGTAAGTCAGCACAAGTATTGAGACAAAAATCGGGTCATTCGTTTCCGCAATTAAACAAAAATCCCCGGAGTCCTGTGTAAGAGGGGATAACTCGGGACAAGTTTTCCGTGCTGCCAACAATCACCCGATTAGCCTTCGGCCCAGTGAGTGCCTACCATCAATTGCTGGCGGCCACAGTAGATTATCTAAAGCAGCAGAAAGCCAACGGCCAACGCCATGTGGTGGTAGACCCAGCCAAGCTGGCGGCACTGATGCGCGCTCCACAAGCAGCCCAGCCGCACCCGCCTACTACACAGTCTTCGTCAGTCAGCGCTAAGACCGATTCCTTCGTGGAGTTACGTGAAATGGTGCAAGCCTGCACACAATGCCCGAACCTGGTTTCCTCCCGTAAAAACGTCGTCTTCGGCGTAGGCAACGAATCAGCAGACATCATGTTTATCGGCGAAGCCCCGGGCGCAGATGAAGATGCAGCCGGCGAACCTTTTGTTGGTAAGGCCGGCCAGTTGCTCACCAAGATCATCGAGACCATGGGCCTCAAGCGAGATCAGGTGTACATCGCCAACATCCTCAAGTGCCGACCAGATACTCCCGGTAAACGATACGGCAACCGACCTCCCTCCGGTGACGAAATGGCCACCTGCTCACCGTGGCTGCATCGGCAGATCGAATTCATCCAGCCCAAGATCATTGTCGCCCTTGGCAAAACTGCTGTGGAGGGTTTACTCGAACAGCAAGTGGCCATCACCCGCTTCCGCGGTACTTGGCAGACCTACCGGGACATTCCGCTCATGCCCACCTTCCATCCCGCCTACCTCCTGCGCAATCAGTCTCTAACTGAAAAAAGAAAAATCTGGGAAGATATGCTGGCCGTGATGGAAAAAGCCGCCATGCCGATTAGCGAAAAACAGCGCGGTTTCTTCCTTCCACGCTAGGCTTTAGGCTCGTTTTTGAGGCTATTTTTGGTTACAACAGCACCGTGCCACTAAAGCAAACATTTGGATTCCTAGGTGCTGGCCGCATGGCCTCCGCTCTGGCCGGTGGCATGGTGAAATCGGGCCTAATCAAGGGCCGACAACTGGTAGCAAGCGATGTGGTGCAGGTAGCCCTCAGGTCCTTTACCAAATCCACAGGTGGACGTACCGCCAAGAGCAATGCTGAAGTGCTTCGCAAGGCAGATGTAATCGTCATTGCCGTAAAACCGCATCAAGTTGCCGAGGTTTTGAACGAGCTGACCGATCAAATTACTTCAAAGCACCTGTTTATTTCCATCGCCGCAGGCGTGAAATTGGCTGAGTTGGAGGAGGCCCTAGGCGGTAAGGCCCGCGTGATTCGTGTAATGCCAAATACCCCTGCACTGGTCGGGGAAGGGGCGTCAGGCTTTGCGCGGGGTTCTCACGCCAAAGCGGCAGATGCCAAGCTGGCCAAACAATTATTGGAGTCAGTGGGCATGGCTGTAGAGGTTTCTGAACGCCTTATCAATTCTATTACCGGCTTGAGTGGTAGCGGGCCTGCATATGGCTTTCAAATGATTGAGGCTATGAGCGATGGCGCCGTGGCGGCCGGTTTGCCTCGGGATTTAGCCACACCGCTAGCAGCACAGACATTGCTTGGTGCGGCAAAAATGGTGTTGGAAACGGGAGAACACCCCGGCAAACTCAAGGATATGGTCACCAGTCCTGGCGGAACAACCATTGAAGGTCTTCATGAAATGGAGGCAGCAGGGGTGCGTGATGGGCTAATGAATGCCGTACGTGCAGCAACAGATAAAGCGGAAAAATTAGGTTAAAATGGCTTTCCCAGCTCCATCCGAAAAACAAGCGAAAGTGCTATGGCTCTCAATCACAGCACTGGCAATCGCCGTTTTTTTAGCTCTTTTAGCGTTAATGTTTTACGGCTTGGGGTGGCTTCTCGACCGCCTCTCCCCAGTATTACTCCCACTGGCAGTGGCCGGTATTCTGGCATTTCTCCTTAATCCGCTTGTCGACATATTCGAAAATAAAATGTCAGCAAAAGTAAGCAGGTTATTCGATAAAATCCGCAATCCAAAACGGGTAAAGGCGATTATACTGGTCTTTATCATTGCCACCGGAATCTTAACGACTTTGACCTTTACGATAATGGGTACGGCTGTTCCTCAGCTCGTGGATTTAAGTAAAAAAGTGCAGATTGGGCAATTCGAGAAGGACACCAAAAAATGGATTGAGAAGCATCGCGATAAAGAATGGGGCAAACTGTTTAAGCTAAACGAAGTTGATTTGGATAATCTTAAACTGCTCAGTTTGATTAAAATTGATGCCATTAGTGCTAAAGAACTCTCCGCAAATGGCTTATCCAATGCAATTGCCGTCATTGGCATTCTAGCGGGATTGGCACTAGTACCGGTTTACGTATTTTATTTCCTCCTTGAAGCACAAACCATTCAGCGTAAATGGAGTGACTATCTACCTTTGAAGGAATCCAAATTTAAGGAAGAGGCTGTGTTCGTCCTTGAGTCTTTCAACGAGTGCTTAGTGGTGTTCTTCAGAGGACAAGTCCTAGTAGCAATTTGTGTGGGTATTTGTCTAGCCATCGGATTCTCATTAATTGGCCTGCCTTATGGAATACTACTGGGATTGCTGGCTGGAATTGTAGGTATCATCCCATATTTCGGTGTTATCGTTTCTACGATACCAGTACTACTGTTATCCCTAACACATCAGGAGGATATGAGTTTTTTCGGAATTGGCCTTGGATTTTATTCACCTTTTGCTGCTTTGGCAGTGTGCGCAATAGTCCTATTCTTGGAAAAAACGGTTATTCAGCCAAAAATAATCGGTGATCGAGTGGGTATGCACCCAGTAGCCGTTATCATCTCAGTGCTTATGGGCACCACTTTGGTAGGCGGAGTGATAGGGGGTCTACTTGCAATTCCAGTAGCAATGGCACTACGTACAGTCCTTTTCCGATACGTATGGGTCAAACGTCAGGCACCTCAAACCGCAGTCCAGTTGGAAGCACTCTAGTACCCGATCAGGGGAGTAAAACCCCAGGGATTTGACGCACGTCTACTGCCTCCATACCTGCTGCAAGGATGGCTTCCATTCCTATGTCGGTGTCTTCATATGCCCGACATTCTTCTGGTGGCACGCCAAGAAGCGCAGCAGCTTTTAAAAAGGTATCTGGGGCGGGTTTATGATTCTCAACATCATCAGCAGTCACTACCGCGCCAAACCAACCCAAAACGCCAACTCCTTCCAGGAGCGGCTTAATGTACTTAGTACGACCACCTGTCGCAACTGCCATGGGGATTTTACCTCGTGCTTCGCGAGCAATAGCAGCAATGGGCTCTATCAGCTTCGCCTCTGACATAAGTGGGATATACGCTTCCTCTTTCTGGCGCGAAACTTCGGCTGGATCAATGTCCAAACCCTGTTCTTCCTTAAGCATTTGAAGGATTTTCACCGATGGAACTCCACCCATGGCATAATGCCGCTCTTCAGTGAACTCGATTCCATTGCGCTTGCAAGCGATATCCCAAGCGCGCCAATGGATGGGCATCGAATCGATGAGTGTTCCATCACAATCAAAAATTAGCGCTTTAGGTTCCATTAAATCAGGCCTCAATCGCAGCAAGCTTTTCCTCAAGATCATGCCCCAAAAGGGAGTTAATCATCTCATCAATCTCTCCTTCCATGAACTGAGGGAGGCTATGCAAGGTGAGTTCGATGCGATGATCACTAACGCGATTTTGGGGGAAATTATACGTCCGTATACGCTCATTGCGCTCTCCGGTTCCCACTTGTGATTTGCGCTTAGCGGCATATTTTGCCTGCTCCTCGGCCAAACGCTGATCTAATAATCTTGATCTTAACACTTTCATGGCCTTGGCCTTATTTTTATGCTGCGACTTCTCATCTTGGCAGGTAACCACCAATCCCGTCGGCTTATGGGTGATTCGAACCGCTGAATCGGTTGTATTAACGCTCTGCCCTCCCGGCCCGCTGGACCGGTACACATCCACCTCCAAATCAGCAGGGTCAATCTCAACATCTACTTCCTCAGCCTCCGGAAGCACCGCCACTGTCACTGTACTTGTATGGATACGACCACTGGCCTCAGTGGCTGGCACACGCTGAACGCGATGTACTCCGCTTTCGAATTTCATAAGCTTATAAACCTCCTCCCCATTCAGCGCAAAGACCACTTCTCTATAACCACCCAGTTCTGCTGCATTGCCCTCCATTAACTCATGACTCCAACCTTGTGCAGTTGCGTAATGAGTATACATTCGGTAGAGATCACCAACAAACAAAGACGCCTCATCGCCACCAGCTCCAGCACGGATCTCAACAATGGTATTTCGTGAATCAGCCGGATCAGGAGGTACTAATCCGAACTGCAGCTCTTTTTCCAATCTAGGGATTTCTTCTTCTAAGGAAGCGATCTCTTCAGAGGCCATCTCCTTCATCTCCTCGTCATCCCCTTCGATAAGTGCCTGATTATCCCGTAACTCTACAAGAGCCTTGGATAAACGATCGCCCAATTGTACAAGCTTTTTTAACCGGGAGTACTCACGGCCCAGTTCCTGTGCCCGCCGATTATTCTCGAATACTTTTGGATCGCCCAACTCAGTTTCCACTTCAGCCATGCGAGCGGCAAACTTGGCAATATGCGGCTGAAAATCCATGAAGCAAAAAAGAAAACCACCTGCCACGGACATGACCGGGCGGGCGGTTGTTGTAAAAACGGATAGCTACTTCTTTCCCTGGGCAGCTCTTTCTTCGGCCATCTTCTTGGCCTTGGCGGCACGTTGTTGGAACTTGTCCACGCGACCGGCTGTATCCACAAAAGTCTGTTGACCGGTATAAAAAGGATGGGAGAAACCACTTATCCCCATCGAGTAAAGAGGGTACTCCTCTCCTTCAAAGGTCCCTGTTTCCTTGGTGGGAGCACAAGATCGGGTAAGAAACTCGTCACCCGTACTTGTGTCACGAAATATAACCGGGCGATAGTTTTCTGGATGAATGTCTTTCTTCATGGCTTTCGGCCCAAAACCGGCGCAGGAACATAACAGGCAAACCGGCCGAATCAAGCGAGAAATGGATCATTTCTCCGCGGGTTCGGTAACGATTTCGCCTTCCCGCTCTCGTTGCGGCATAATGGAGCAGGCATCCTTGCAGCCGAAAAACCGGCTGAGAATGTAGCGGTTTCGACTGATCAAAGCATAAATTTTTTCTGCCACCCAAATCACCCCAGGAAACCACATAAACAGGGAAAAAGGGATAAGAAAAGGCATGCGCATTCCTAGAAACCTCAGAGCTCGAGCACCACGCAGAACAGCTCCATCAGTCTTCACGCAGTGAATCGCTTCCATAAGCTTTTCGTGTGTAAGGTCCGGGGCCATTTTCAGGGATTGCGGGTCGGAGGCAGGAACCAGCTGAGCAACATTAAACCAATCCACCCATGTCAATACCCGCATCTGGAA
>CAJWKQ010000084.1 GCA_913041895.1 uncultured Verrucomicrobiales bacterium | reverse complement strand
GCAGTATACGCCGGTATGGGCATAGAAGCAGGCCATCTACTTACGGCCTCCTTTATGGCGGCACCAACCGCTCTTTATATTTCGAAGATACTCCTCCCCGAAACAGAAAAAAGTGATACAGCCGATGGAGCAACCCGCGAGGTAAAAGGAAAAACAACAAACTCACTTGACGCCATGTGTCAGGGTGCTGGTGACGGAATGAAACTCACCATTAACGTACTGGCTATGTTAATCGGATTTACGGCCGTGATTGCTCTATTCAACTACCTACTTGTCCTACCGCAAAACTGGGCGAATGTTTCCAACCCGGTTACCTTTGACATGATTCTCGGCTGGCTTAATGCACCTTTTGCTTGGTTGATGGGCATTCCGTGGAGCGATTGTAGCTATATTGGCGAATGCCTTGGAAAACGAATCGTTTTCACAGAATTCATCGGTTATGATCATCTCAAAGATGCCATTCCACAAAATGGAGCGCCCCCTTTGGTTGACCTTGATTCTAGAAGTATTGGAATAGCTTCTTTTGCAATATGTGGATTTGCCAATTTCGCAAGCATCGCCATTCAAATTGGGGGCATTGGATCTTTGGCGCCAGACCGAAGGAGCGACCTGGCTAAGCTAGGCTTGAGAGCGATGGCTGGAGGTATCCTAGTGGGCTACACTAACGCATGTATAGCTGGTTTATTTCTTTGACCGGCCAATTGCGTAAGGCAAAAATATTACATGCATCGCTTTCTTTTCATCATTTTTATTGCGGCTACTCTGACGTTAATGGTAGCAGATGATCTCAAAGAAAAATTTAATGATCCTTTAAAGCCATTCGTAGAAAACTTCAAAGGACGGGGAGCCCTAAATGATGGCTCAAATCCTTCAACCCCCGAAGAAGCACTCAAAAAATTACAAGTGGCAGAAAGCCTCACCATCCAGGTCGTTGCACACGAACCGGCCGTAGCACAACCTCTAAATATCTACTTTGATGAACGAGGCCGAATGTGGGTGACCCAATACCTTCAATATCCCTTCCCAGCTGGCTTAAAGATTATTGAATACGACAAATACCTTCGTGCGATTTTTGACAAAGTTCCCCCTCCGCCCCCAAACCACTTCAAAGGAAAAGACAAAATCACAATACACGAGGATACCAATGGAGATGGTATCTTCGACTCACACAAAACATTTCTCGATGGTTTAAACATGGCTAGAAGCGTGATCACTGGCCGCGGTGGCGCATGGGTTTTAATGCCCCCCTATCTACTGTTTTATCCGGACAAGAATGGCGATGACATACCTGATGATGACCCTGAAGTACATCTAGAAGGATTCGGCCTTGAGGACACGCACTCAGGAGCCAATAGTCTGCGCTGGGGACCTGATGGCTGGATTTACGGAGCCCATGGAAGTACTTGCACCGCTGAAATTCAGGGAACCAAATTCCTAGGTCAAGCAATCTGGCGCTATCACCCTCCTTCAAAACGATTTGAGGTATTTGCCGAAGGAGGAGGAAACACCTTTTGCCTGGATTTTGACAGCCAAGGCCGCACCTTTTCGGGCACCAATCACGGCAACACAAGAGGGGTCCACTACCCACAAGGCGGCCGCTTCGTAAAAAACTGGGGGAAACATGGGCCTCTAATGAATCCCTACTCCTTTGGATTCTATCAACACATGCAGCATGAGGGCTACAAACCTCGTTTTGCTCAATCGACGATTATCTATGAAGGAGGAGCACTTCCAGGGTATGAAGGGCAAATCATTGCCGGCATGGCCCTCGTAAACCGCGTGCAAGCCAGCAAGCTTTACCCCGACACCTCAACATTTAAAACGATCGATGGGCCTCCAATAATCACCACCGATGATCGGTGGTTCCGGATTGTGGACACCAAAGCCGGACCAGATGGTGGGGTATATTTCGCTGACTGGTATGATAGCCGATTAAGCCATTTGGATCCACGCGACACTTGGCATAAGTCTAGCGGGCGCATATACCGGATGTCTGCCAGAGGATCGAAACCCAGCAAACCGACTGACCTAGGAAAACTAACTAATACACAATTGGTTAATGTCCTAAAACACCCCAATAAATGGCACCGACAAACTGCACAGCGCATTCTGGGGGACCGTCGGGATAAATCCATAGTCCCTAGATTGACAAGCCTAATGCTCAAAGGAACTGGGCAATTTGCTTTGGAATGCTTCTGGGCAATCAATAATTGCAATGGGTTTACACCCGAACTAGCACAACAGACACTTGAACACCGTCATCCGTTCATCCGTTTCTGGACTATCAGGTTCTTAGGTGACAGTCACATAATGAATAAAGAGATTCAAAGCAAACTACTGCATCTGGCATCTAATGAAGCCCACCCAGAAGTTCGCAGTTGCCTTGCAGCGTCGAGCAAGCGCTGGAAAACCAAAGACAGCTTTCCGATCCTGAAACGACTTATCTATAGAGATGAAGATGCCAAAGATAAACATATCCCGTTACTTATTTGGTGGGCAATAGAAGACAAAGCTACTAGCGATATGGACGAGGTATCTAAACTACTTAGAGACAAATCCATATGGAATACCCTCATTATGCGGGAGCATCTAACTGAACGCATCGCAAGGCGATTCACAGCTGAACCTAATATTGAAAATCTAAAAATGGCCGGTAACCTGTTTCTCTTGGCACCTCTAACAAAAGACAAACATTTGTTGATTTCTGGAATGGAAAGCGGGCTTCAAGGCAGTAGAATTGAAAAAGCACCGGCTAATCTAATTAACCAGATACAAGATCTCTGGAAAACCGGCCCCGTTAATTCTCAATTAATAAACGTCTCTGTTCGTCTCGGTATACCTCAAGGGATGGAGAAGGCGATTGAAATGGTAAATAACTCAAAAACCTCCGCATCAGAAAGGCGCGCACTTACAAAATTACTATCTGAACGCCGCAGCGAAACCGCATTAGAGTTACTTTTAAATGAATTTAAAAAAGAGAAATCCGGAAGTCGAAGAATAGAATTGATGAATGCTTTACAACGATTTGAAAACACCTCTGTAGGAACTACCTTTATCGCAAAATGGAAAAGCATGAGTCAATCCGAACGCAAAACCGCTCAAAATATTCTCACTAGCCGCGCCGAATGGTCACTAAATCTACTCAAAGCAATTGACAAGAAAATTATCAATAGAGAGGACCTACGTGCAGCAAGTGTACTAGCAATGGAGAACCACAAAAATAAATCCATAACATCTCTAGTGCGCAAACACTGGGGGAAACTTCGGAAAACCAATGAATCCCGTCAAAAACGGATTTCCCATATAAATAAATTAATAACAAAGAATATAGGAAAGGCTGAAGATGGGGAGATTATTTTTACGACTGCCTGCTCCGCCTGCCATCGCTTCAAGGGGAAAGGCGGAAACATTGGCCCAAACCTAGATGCGTACCAACTAAATAATCCGGGTTTTATTATTCCAGCGGTCGTTGATCCAAACCTAGGTATTCGTGAGGAATATGCGGGCTTCAATGTAGTCACTAAAGACAATCAGCGCCTTACCGGTTTCATCGCCCAAAATGCCCCAAGATTCATTGTTCTTCGTGATCTTGCTCAAAACAACATCACCCTACCCCGTGATGAGATAAAAGAACTTAAAGCAATGCCAATATCACTGATGCCAGAAGGAATCACTGACGGCTTGACTGACCAACAAGTGAGCGATCTTTTTGCCTACCTAATGAAAAAGTAGAAATTTAAAGCCTCTTGCCACCATGCGACCACTTCTGTAGGTTCCGCCCTCCCATGGCTTACATTAACGAGAATTACCTTAAACTGCAGGCTGGTTATCTATTTCCTGAAATAGGCCGTCGCGTAAATGAGTTTTCAAAGGCCAACCCGCATGCTGCTTCGCGCCTTATTCGTTGTGGTATTGGTGATGTGACCGAACCGCTCCCAAAAGCATGCATAGAAGCACTCCATTCTGCAGTAGATGAAATGGACAATCGTGAAACTTTTAGAGGTTATGGGCCGGAGGCAGGGTACGATTTCCTCCGTGAAGCCATTGCGGAAAATGATTTTTCTAAACGGGGAGTAAACGTCAACACTGACGAAATCTTTGTCTCAGATGGCGCCAAATGCGATACAGCTAATATCCTTGATATACTTGGCCATCAAAACAAAATCGCCATAACTGACCCAGTATATCCGGTATATCTAGATACGAATGTCATGGCCGGCCACACCGGAAGCACAAACTCCGAGGGCCAGTATGAAGGAATCACTTATTTGCCCTGTACCGCAGAAAACCAATTTGTACCCGCTCTCCCATTAGAAAAAGCGGATATCATCTATCTGTGTTATCCGAACAACCCCACTGGAGCAACTGCAACCAAAAAACAACTCACTGACTGGGTAACTTATGCCAAGCAAAACGACGCACTTATTCTATTTGATGCTGCATACGAAGCATTTATACAGGATAGCGATGTACCTCATTCGATCTATGAAATTGAAGGAGCCCGTGAATGCGCTATTGAATTCCGCAGTTTCTCCAAAAACGCAGGCTTCACTGGAACTCGCTGCGCGTTCACCATTGTCCCCAAGGAGCTAACCGGAAAGGATTCTGAAGGAGCAGAACATAGCTTGCACTCACTCTGGTCTCGCAGGATGGCTACAAAATTTAATGGCGCAAGTTATCCAATACAAAAAGCGGCAGCCGCAGTCTATAGTGATAATGGTAAAGCCCAAATTAATAGCCTTGTAGAGCACTATATGGGTAATGCTGCAATCCTTAGTGAAGCTTCGAGTGCAAGCGGCCTCAGCGTACATGGAGGCATCAATGCCCCTTACATATGGGTTAAAACTCCCAATGATACACTAAGTTGGGATATTTTTGACAAAGTTTTGAACGAAGCTTCCGTAGTTATTACCCCAGGTGCTGGCTTCGGAGCTGCGGGAGAAGGTTACTTCCGTATCAGCGCTTTCAACAGCCGCGCCAATGCCGAGGAAGTCGCCAATCGCATTAGCGAAATAAACTGGTAGAGCTATGGGATAACAGCCTTTGAAGAAAGGTTAAAACAGGCAATGTGATCATCCCTTCGAACGTAAAGGCGGCCATTACTCAGTACTGGCGAAGGGCACCACATCGCCTTCACTCGCGTTTTAGCAATCTCTTGATGCGCGTGAGGCGATGCCTTTAGCATCACAAGCTCGCTCCCTTTCTTTTCCATTACGATAAATTTACCATCGGAAATCAAGGGAGAAGAAATGGTGCTTTGACGTTTTTCCTGCCATCTAATTTTTCCGGAAATTAAATCTACACACATCTGATTCTCCCCACCTGCAAGGTAAACGTGCCCCTGATAAATCACAGGGGAAGATTGTGTGCGTCGGGCTTCCAAGGGGTGGCTCCAAAGCAACTTAGCGCCTTGCTCAGTAAGTTTATAGCCAGCTAGCCCGATCTTTTCATTTTTTGAATAAGCAACCAGCCAATCGCCCGACACCACAGGCGTGGATTCACCACCCCCATCAGTCTGCCAAATAATTTCTCCTGTATCAGGCTCCAAGCACACCAAATGACTTCGTGCACTTACTATTAGCCTCGCACGACCTGAATGATTCCAAATCACCGGAGAAGAATTGCTAGCTGAGAGTTTATCAGCTCGCCATAACTCCTTGCCCGTTTCAGCATCCAGCGCCACCAATTTACCCGCCATGATATACGCCTTCCCATCATGGACCAAAAATGACGATGCGGTACCCTTTCCAGGCAACTCTGTAACCCAAAGCTTTACTCCTGTTTTAGCGTTCACGCAGTAAGCATGACGGCCACCTGCTGCAAACACTTTTCCATCTACCACACAAGGAGTACTAGAAGCTTTACGGCCAGCAGGTTCAGCGGACGCTTCTGAGCGCCATAGGGTTTTTCCTGTATCACCATCGATACACACCACCACGTCTTTGGCTGCCCGTACAGAAGCTGGAACAGCCTTGATTATTTCCTTTGCAGCCAACTCTCCAAAACCTTCTTTTCTTATCCACTCCTTAAAATCTTGATCACTATCAAATGTAGTTCCTGACATTTTTGAAACTTTTTCTAATTCAAAATAAGGCACGGCCAGTTTTCCTTTTTTAAGCCTGCTTTTGATCCAACCGCTTAGATGCTCAGATTTATTATCTAAATTTTCCTTAAGCCAATTATCTGCCCATTCATCGAACTTGACTCCTCGCAAACGCGGATTCACCTCAACTCGTACCTTTTCGATTTTCTCAGCCAACCCCTTATAGCCACGAATATTTCTAAATCCTAACTTTCTAACTACCAACTCATTAATCTCCCGTTTATCTGAAGGGATATCTTCGTGCCAAACTATAGCCATATAGATACGATTTTTCCAAACTACCAAGCTGCCATGCCCTCCATCATCGTTACTTGGTATTTTGTCACTCTTCCAAAGTTGCCGCGGGCCCTCATCATCAAACTGGGTAAGCAGCTGGATTTTATCAACTACCACACCGTTGCGATCAGCCCCACGCCACTGGTTCCAATCAGCTGCACACACGCCAATTGCACAACCTAAATACAACAGAAGATTTCGATTCATTGATCCCTTGGACTATACCAAACACTTATCACATTCAATTTTAAAACAATTGTCATTTGATTTTTATCTAACTGCGACTAGCCTCTCTTTGTGGACCCATTCCTACTACTTGTAATCGGATTGGCCACCGTTCTTGGAGGAATCCTCTTATTACGCCTGCACCCATTTCTGGCACTCTTTATTGCCGCACTACTTGTCTCCAGCATCACACCCAAAGAGCAAACAATTGATGGGCTTACAGTAAAATATGCAAACGAACGAATAAAGAAAATGGGAAGTGGAACACTTAACGATGTTGAGCGTGCCGCAATATATGCCAAAGAACGAGTAAAGGCTGAAAAATATTCAAATAAAACCCCCATCCAACGCATTACAACTGAGTTTGGGGTTACCTGTGGGAAAATTGGAATCGTTATTGCTCTTGCCTGCCTAATTGGGCGATGCCTACTTGCCAGTGGTGCAGCTGATCGCATTGTGCGCAGTGCATTAGGCCTGGTTGGCGAAAAGGGCGCTCCCGTCGCTTTCTTGGCTAGTGGATTCACTCTTGGTATACCCGTTTTTTTTGACAGCTTATTTCTTTTAGCCGTGCCTCTTGCGAAAGCCATGTGGCTTAAACTCAGAAAAAATTATCTCCTCCTCCTCGTAGCTTTGATTGCCGGGGGCTCCATGACCCACTCATTGGTTCCACCCACTCCAGGCCCGCTATACGTTGCCAGTGCATTAAGTATAAATTTAGGTACCATGATTATTGCCGGACTAGTCGTTGGAATCTTTACTGCAAGTGCTGGCTACTTATATGGCGTATGGTTGAATCAACAAATCGAAATACCTTTTCGAGAGACACCAGAATCAATAAAAAAACTGGGGGCTTTGGCTAATAAAAACACAAAGGATCTGCCGTCGCTTTTCAGTTCAGTTTTACCGATTGTCCTGCCTGTACTACTGATTGCCGCAGGGACTTTAATCACACAAACCGCCGCCCCAGTGAACCTAAAGGCCGCACTCAAACTGCTTGGCGACAAGAACATTGCTTTAGCCATTTCTTCAGCCATCGCAATCATTGTTCTGTACGGACAATTAAAAAACTCCAAAGAACTAGGAAAACAAATGCAAGAAGCCTTACAAGAGGCAGGACTTATAATACTCATCTGCTGTGCAGGAGGTGCCTTTGGAAGCGTTTTGCTTCAAACTGGTATCGGCCCTTACCTGGAATCAAAGGTAGGGCATGATGTAGATTCAATATGGCTCCTTCCTTTAGCGTTTGTTGCAACCACCATTATACGTGCCGCCCAAGGTTCTGCGACTGTGGCGATGATCACAACTGTGGGTATAGTTGGAGGGTTTGCCTCAATGAACTTGGGCTACCATCCTGTATACCTTGCTTTGGCCATCGGGTGCGGTTCAAAACCTCTTCCCTGGATGAATGATAGTGGTTTCTGGGTTATCAGCAAAATGAGCGGGATGACTGAAAAAGAAACCCTGCAAACCTTCACCGCCTGCTTGTCTATTATGGGCGTAGTTGGAATTATCGTAACAATTGTTGGGGCAAAAATTTTACCGATGGTATGATGAAACATATAATTCTGTTTATTTCTCTTCTTCTGACTCAACAGGCTTACTCATTTGACCTAGTTATCGCAAACGGACTGGTGATGGATCCGGAAACTAATATGAAGGCCATACGTCATCTCGGTATCCGCAATGGTATAATCGAAGAAATAAGCAAAACCCAACTTAAAGGCGTAAGAACCATTGATGCCTCAGATCTGATTGTTGCTCCTGGATTTATCGACCTACACCAACATGCACACAACCCATTGGATTATCAATTTAAGGTCATGGACGGCGTCACCACTGCCCTAGAACTTGAGGTTGGGGTATTGGACATCGATCTGTGGTTAAAGCAAAGAAAAGGCAAAACCCTTATCCATTACGGCGCCAGCATCGGTCATATGCCCGTCCGCATGAGCGTAATGGGCGACACCCCCTCTTTCTTGCCAAGAGCAAAATCCAAGGCAGCCGCAAAGACAGCTTCTAGAGATGAACAAGTCACCATTAAATCAAAAATTGAACATGGTCTCAAAAGGGGCGCGGTCGCTGTTGGTTTCGGCCTACAATATACGCCCCAAGCTAGCCAATCAGAGGTGCTCGCAATATATCGGTTAGCCGCCCAATACAATGCCAGCTGCCACGTACATATGCGCTTTAAGGGACTCGATATGCCTAATAACCTTTTTACTTCATTACAAGAAGTCATTAGTGCCACCGCTATAACCGGCGCGCCTACCCATATCGTCCACATTCAAAGCACCGGTAATCGCACCACTCCACAGTTACTAAAGCTTGTAGACGGAGCTTTGGCGCGGGGACTTGATATTACTACAGAGATTTATCCTTACACCGCCGGGATGACCGATATACGATCCGCAATATTCGACCCAGGCTGGCAGGATCGCGCCAAGATCACCTACAAAGATTTACAGGACCCCAAAACAGGAAACCGACTTAATTCGGAGACATTTTCGGCAATTAGAGAAAAAGGCGGGATGATAATCGCTCACACCAATCCTGAAGAACTTATCAGGCAAGTAGTTGCCCATCCCAAAACTATCGTGGCAAGTGATGGACTCAGAGGGCATCCTCGTAATGCCGGAACTTTCTCACGTGTTCTTGGAAAATACGTTAGAGAGAATAATGATCTTACCCTAATGACGGCTCTCAAAAAATGCTCCTATTGGCCTGCCAAGAGGCTGGAAAAGCGAGTACCGGCAATGAAGCTAAAAGGCCGCATCAGAATCGGTGCACACGCAGATCTCATTATTTTTGACCCTCAAAAAGTTAACGATCAATCTACTTTCAGCAAAGCAGACCAGTTTTCAACAGGATTCAGCCATGTACTTGTCAAAGGAACGACCGTTGTCAACAAAGGGAAACTCATTAAAAACACCTTTCCTGGGGAAGCCATTCGTGCCCCAATTAAGTAGTCATCTCTTTTGAGGTTTATCCAAAACGTTTACCTTTGATTTCTCGCGGACCAAATCCAATATCTGACCCGGTGTTGCAATTCTGGAAATATTTAGATAATCAGGCTGATCCTTGTCGTTCTTGGGATAACCTTTAATGTGCACTTCAGAAATCTCTTCAAATAAGGAAGCTAGCGAAACTAGACTCGAAGTATAATCATACCCCCAAAGCGTAATCGGACATTTATATCCATAACCTTCAACTAACTGAATACAACGGCGGACATCCCAAACTTGCATCCCTGCCAATGTCTGACCTAACAACATAAAACGCCTCCGGGCTTGGGTTATATGACGCTCATCCTTACTTAATGCGCTCAATCCCAATCCACGAGGCATGAAGACCACATAAACAATATCACTTTTGCGCACGTTTTCCAAACGTACAGCCAATGCATTTTTTTGTTTTTCAGTAACAGGTAAATCAGCATCGACCCCTGCTAATTCCAATTCTCCCCTCCAAACATCAGCAAAAGCAGACCGGCCTAAATGCAGATATTTCATCCAATATTCTTCATTTAACACCTCAATATCCACCCGGGATGGATTTTGAAGGCCTTTGCGGTGCGCGATATATGCGCGCAAACGAACGTTCTTCTGGCTATCGAAATCAACCGCCCTAAAGACAACGCCTTCATGTTCAACCTGAAAAATTTCTTTTTTATTTAATGAAAACATCTGAGACGGCCAACCCTGAAAAGTTTTCTCGGCTAATAACTTTATAATTTGTTTACCTGACCCATCTCCCTCCTTAGCCAGCTGAGTAAATTGTTCCTGAATTTTTCCATTAATAGAATCCTTTGGCAGCTCCTTAAAGACCCGTAACTGCTCCGGCTTAAATAATTTTTCGGCAACTATCGTGACCGGCTCTTCTGAGCCTTTTAAATGTCGGTTAAACCAACTAAATGCAGGCACACGCAATGGCTGAGTGTCCTTGTGCCCCCCGGGAGTGATTACGAGCCCTATTTTGTCACGTGCCCCATGTAAGCCATAAATACGTCTGGCATTGTTAAAGACATCATTTACTCCATCTAAAGGGAAAATACGGTCGTCATCCGTATTTAGTATCATCAAGGGTCTTGGAGCGACAAGTGAGGCGACCTGTCCAAAATCCCATCGGTAGGTGTTAATATGGAACATACAATCGCAATGACCTTCCACCACGCCATGAGCAAGCCGACCGCTATTTGGATAACCAGCATAGACGTGATTTTTCATACTTGCGATACCCGCCACCGGAGCAGAAACCTTAATACGCTCATCCAGAATACTAATCCACCAACTGTAAGCCCCTCCGCCACTGCGACCCGTTACACCGAAACGTTCCTTGTCCACAAAATCAAGTGTCTCAAGGTAATCCAAAGCCCGGATACAATTCCATGCCTCCACCGATGCTGATGAGTAACCTCTCGAATTCCACCACCACATATTATGATTATAGGTTCCGTGATGGATCCCTTCAATCTCACCCAACTGTAACGTATCAATGATTAGGCATACATAACCATTCCGAGCAAACCAAACGCCATGATGTTGGTAATGAACCTTGTTGCCATAGCTAATACCGCCTTCCCTAACCGCTCCATGACCGCAAACATAAAGAATAGTTGGCGCAGGTTTTTTTATGCCTTTAGGGACGTACAAATTAGCTGTTACATAAAGCTTGGGCTTGGATTGAAAATGCAATCTCCACACTTCGAAGTCTAAATGATTCACCTTTCCAGTAACTACTGCTTTTAAAGGCGTACGTTTAGGCATTGGATCCAACCCCAACATTTCATGCATTTGTTTTCGATACAAATTCTTATGAGCATTCCAATCTTCAATAGTCTTAATTTCCTTTAAACTCTCAGCGGCAATTATATCGGTCTGAGATTTGAAATACCGTGCCATCATCCGATCGCCAGGCGTTTTAAACTGGGCAGAAAATACCTGAGGTGAAAGATGGCAAAGAGTGCATATAAGATAAAAAACTAATGAGCTAATTTTCATGAACTGATACTTAATTTGACCGGAGAACCCAACCCGTCAAGCTGGCATTTCCTAATAAGTTGACTCAAACCCTCTACATAGCATTTATTCCTTCATGCCTATGCAAAAACAGAGACAATTTAGTGCCTATATTATTGGAATGCTTCTTTGCATTAATAGCGCAACGGCAAATACCATTAAAATAATCAAAGATATTGAGTTTGCAGTTGTAAATAATCAAAGCTTAAAACTGGATATATACCAACCTCGACAACCAAAAGGCTCTCCTCTGGTTGTCTGGATACATGGAGGCGGATGGAGGAAAGGCACAAAAGAGAAATGCTTTATAAATTGGCTTCCTGAGCATGGCTATACTGTTGCCAGCATCTCATATCGCTATACCAGTACTGCAAAATTTCCCGCTCAACTTCACGATTGCAAAGGAGCAGTACGTTGGCTTAGAGCCAATGCAGAAAAGTACGGATATAACCCCAAAAATATCTTTGTAGCTGGAGCCAGTGCCGGAGGTCATTTAACCACACTCATGGCAACCACTTCAGGAAATAATGAACTCGAGGGCACTGTAGGGGGCAATCTTAAATTTTCATCCCGGGTCCAAGGTGCTATAGATTATTACGGAGCAACGGATTTTATTTTAAGAAGCAAAACGCAACCCTCTCGTGCCAACGTAAAGGGATCAGTTGTTTATGATTTATTAGGCGGCGGAGCCCATGAAAAGACCAAGACCGCAAAATTAGCCTCCGCCTGCTACCATGTTAGTAAAGACGATGCTCCTTTACTCATATTCCACGGAAGCAAAGATAAAACCGTCCTGATTGATCA
>CAJWKQ010000083.1 GCA_913041895.1 uncultured Verrucomicrobiales bacterium | reverse complement strand
TGGGACAGTCAGTGGAGGATTGTATCCTTGCTGAATGGAAGGTTGCTCCCGGTGCGGTGGTGGAGGAGGGAACTGTGCTGGCGGTTATTGAGACCGATAAGGCTAGCTTTGATCTGGAATCCACCGCTGCAGGCACGGTATTGGAACTCTTTTGGGAAGAGGGGGATGATGTTCCGGTTCTGGCCAATGTGGTGGCCGTGGGTGAGGAAGGTGAGGATGCCTCAGGTCTGCGTCCACAAAAGGAAACAGCGGTACCTGTGGCTGAACCGGTCAGTACGCCAGCAACTTCACCTGATACCCCGACTCCAGCTGCCGTTGCGCCAGTTGTTGCTTCTTCAGGTGGAAGCTCTGAGGCGGGTGTCAGCCCGCGTGCGGGTAAACTCGCCCTGCGTTCAGGAATTGATCCGGAAAGCATTGCAGGAACCGGCCCGGGAGGGCGCGTGATTGAACGTGATGTGGAGTCGGCTCTTGCCGGGCGTCCGCGCCTGAGTGCTTCGGCCGCAGCATCAGCTCGTGAAGCGGGTTTGGAGCCACCTGCCCGTGGCAAAGGCCTGGCTGGCATGGCACTGGCAGGGGACATGCAACAGCCCGGGGCCATTGAAGGGGCCGAAGTGGAGCCGGTGAAAGGTGTTCGCAAATTGATTGCCGATCGCATGATGGAGTCCCTCTCCAACACGGCCCAGTTCACCCTGAACTCCACCTTTGACGCTACCGCCATCCAAACCTATCGCAAGAAGGCGCGTGAGGAAGTCGGAGAGGCTGGTGGCCCTAAGATTACGCTCAATGATTTAATTGCCCATGCCCTGATTCAGACCCTGAAGCGGCATCCTGATCTCAATGCCCATTTTCTGGGTGACCGTATTGCGCATTTTGAGGAAGTGCACTTGGGAGTGGCAGTGGACACACCGCGTGGCCTTATGGTGCCTGTATTACGCAGTGTTTGCTCCAAGTCGTTGGAGGATTTGTCAGTCGGTATCAAGGAACTGGTTCAATCCTGCCTTGAAGGTACGGTATTGCCTGATCAACTGAGTGGAGGGACCTTTACCCTGACTAATCTCGGCATGTTGGGAGTCGATCACTTTACACCCGTCATCAATCCGCCGGAGGCCGCCATTTTGGGAGTGGGCGGTATATCCCTAAAACCGGTGCGAGGTGAGGACGGTGAAATTACGACTGCTGAATGTATAACTTTAAGTTTAACCATCGATCATCAGGCCGTGGACGGTGCTCCCGCAGCCCGTTTCCTGAAGGATTTGGTGGATGCACTTGAAAATTATCCGGCCGAGGATGCCGGACAAATTAATGGAGGAGAAACAACGTGAAGTATGACTTGGCGATAGTTGGAGCCGGACCAGCCGGCTATATAGCGGCAAAGAAGGCCGGAGGTGAGGGCCTGAAGGTTCTTTTGGTTGAAGGAAAGAAACTGGGCGGCGTGTGCCTTAATGAAGGTTGTGTGCCTTCCAAGACCTTGCTGCAGGCGGCTAAGACCTATCATCATGCCCTTCATTGCGAGGCATTCGGGGTGGAGGTGTCTGATGTTCGTTTTAATTTTGAGAAAGCCAACGCGCACAAGACAAAGGTTATGGATGGGATGCGCGAGGGGATTACGGGCCTCATGAAGAAACGCAAGGTGGAGGTTCTCTTTGGTCAGGCTACACTTTCAGAAGGGCGCAAGCTTACGGTGGAAGGTGAAAATCACGAGGCCGACAACATTTTGATCTGCACCGGGTCTTCACCAACACGACCACCGATTCCCGGCATTGATGGGGCTAATGTGGTGGATTCCACCGGTATTCTGGAGTTGGAGGAATTACCCAAGAGCTTGGTCGTGGTTGGTGGCGGTGTGATTGGGTGCGAGTTCGCCTGCCTCTTCGGTTCAGTCGGCGTGCCGGTTACCGTAGTGGAGGCTTTGCCTGAGATTTGTCCGACTCTGGATCCTGATTTGGCAAAAATTCTTCGCAGTGAATTGACCAAGAAGAATGTTACCTTTTATGTTGGAGCAAAGGTTGAGGAAATTTCAGGGAGTGAAGTGAAGTTTTCTGTAAAGGGTGAAAGCCAGACCGCCCAAGGCGAACTGGTTCTTGTCGCCACAGGCCGTAAGCCTAATGTTGCAAATCTTGGATTGGATGATTTGCGGGTGGACTATGATGAACGTGGAGGCATTAAGGTGGATGAGCGGTGTGCCACCAATATTCCCGGGGTATGGGCAGCCGGAGATGTGACCGGAAGGGCTTGGTTGGCCCACGCTGCCAGTCGTATGGCTGAAGTTGTAGTCCACAATATCACCGGCCGGAAAGACCATATGCGTTATGACTCCATTCCCTCAGTGGTCTACACCAGTCCCGAGGTAGCTGTAGTTGGCTTAACTAGAGAGCAAGCCGAAGAACGCGGGATGAAGGTAACCACCGGCAAAATTCCCATGAGTGTGAACGCACGTTACTTGGCTGAACACCCGGGCGAGCGAGGTCTATGCAAGGTGGTAATCGAGGAAGGCACGCGACGTTTACTTGGGGTGCATATGATTGGAGGGGCCTGCTCAGAAATGATATTTGGGGCAGCTGCCATGCTCGAGACCGAATTACGGGAAGAAGAAATAGATGAAATCATCTTTCCTCATCCTACAACATCTGAAGTCATGAAAGATGTATTCATGGCTGTTCGTTAACACTACAACTTTATTTATACTTAGCCATGCCAAAATCGCAAATAGTCGAGCCTCAAGAGGAGCGCAAGGGAGGTAAACTCGTTTGTCCTGATATTCCGCTCAACCAATACGCTGGGACTTCTGAAGAGGAACTTGAAATCTACGGTGCCGAAGCGCTTCTGGGTATTTATGAGGACATGTTTCTCATACGGGAATTCGAGACCATGCTGCAGGAGATTAAGACCCAAGGCATATACCAAGATATTGAGTATGATCACAAGGGGCCGGCTCACCTGTCTATTGGTCAGGAAGCTGCAGCGGTGGGACAGTCCTTTTTACTGAGTCCGGACGACCACGTGTTTGGATCTCACCGTTCACACGGCGAGATTCTCGCCAAGGGAACCTCTGCTATCCGAAAGATGGAGGATGAAGATCTGCAGACGGTGATGGAGACGTTTCTGGAGGGTGATTGTCTGAAGGTTGTGGAAAAAGAAAGTAATGGCAGCGTGAAGGAGTTGGCTCGCGATTTTCTGCTTTACGGTTCTTTGGCCGAAATATTCGCTCGGGCAGCAGGGTTTAACCGTGGTCTGGGTGGTTCCATGCATGCTTTCTTTCCGCCTTTTGGTATTTACCCTAATAACGCGATCGTGGGAGGTTCGGCTGACATTGCCACCGGTTCGGCCCTCTTTAAAAAGGTAAATAGGAAAAGTGGTCTGGTCATTGCCAATATTGGTGACGCCTCGATGGGTTGTGGACCCACTTGGGAGGCCATGAACTTTGCCGGTATGAGGCAATTTGATGAGCTTTGGGATGAATCCATGCGCGGTGGATTGCCAATTATCTTCAACTTCATGAATAATTTCTATGGGATGGGAGGCCAGACATCCGGGGAGACTATGTCCTTTGATGCACTTGCCCGAGTGGGGGCAGGGGTGAGTCCTGATGCTATGCATGCGGAGCGCATTGATGGCTACAATCCCTTGGCGGTGGTTGATGCCATTCGTCGCAAGCGCGAACTTTTGGAAAAGGGGGATGGCCCTGTACTTCTGGAGACCATCACCTACCGTTTCTCCGGTCATTCACCCTCTGATGCTTCCTCCTATCGCGTGAAAGAGGAGATTGAATCTTGGCAGGCGATTGATCCTATGGAGAGCTATGCAGCGGAGTTAAAACGTATTGGTGTGATGGATGATGGGCTAGCCGAATCCGTTGCTGATAAAACGCGGGTTGCCATGGCGAAGGCCTGTAGACTGGCTACAGATTTGGAAATTTCACCTCGCCTTGATTCGGAAACTATTGGTGATCTCATGTTCTCCAATCGTCCACGTGAAAGTTATGATATTTCGCGTGAACCGGAGTTGTTGATCTCTCATGAAGATAATCCTCGTGTGCAGGCTCTGGCCAAGAAGTCGCGTGCAGGTATTATTGATAGGAAGCCGGTTTCCAAAAACAAGGTGTTTCAATATCGTGATGGCATCTTTGAAGCTATTCTTCACCGCTTTGAGAAGGATTCCACCTTGGTTGCCTACGGTGAAGAGAACCGCGATTGGGGAGGTGCCTTTGCCTGTTACCGAGGATTGACCGAATCATTACCCTACCATCGTCTTTTCAATTCACCCATCTCCGAGGCTGCCATAGTGGGAACTGCCGTGGGTTATGGCCTTGAAGGAGGTCGGGCATTGGTTGAGTTGATGTACTGCGATTTCATGGGCCGTGCAGGTGATGAAATATTTAACCAGCTCGCTAAGTGGCAGAGCATGAGCGCGGGAATTTTGGAAATGCCGGTGGTGTTGCGTGTTTCAGTGGGTTCGAAGTATGGAGCTCAGCATTCACAGGACTGGTGTGCGGTCGTTAGTCATATTCCCGGTTTGAAAGTTGTTTTCCCCGCCACTCCCTATGACGCCAAGGGGTTGCTCAATACCGCACTCGCAGGGAGCGATCCGGTTGTCTTTTTTGAAAGCCAGCGCTTGTATGACATTGGTGAACTCTTTGAGCCTGAGGTTCCGGCAGACTATTACGAGGTGCCCATGGGGCCCCCAGCTAAACGTCGATCAGGCAATGACCTGACCCTGATTACCGTGGGAGCCACCCTGTATCGGGCCCTTGAGGCTGCTGATCAATTGCAGGAACGTTATGGCATGAGTTGCGATGTATTCGATTGCCGCTCCATTAATCCGCTCGACTACGAGCCCTTGGCTGAATCAGTCCGGCGCACCGGTAAGGTTCTACTTTCCTCTGATGCGTGTGAGCGCGGGTCAGTCATGCAGGATATCGCCGCCAATCTAAGCCAGCTCACTTTCGATTATTTGGATGCGCCCCCTGTGGTGGTGGGTTCTCGTAACTGGATCACGCCTTGTGCCGAGGTGGAGGAGGATTTCTTCCCGCAGGCAAACTGGATGCTCGACGCCATTCATGAACGGATCGTTCCATTGTCTGGTCATCAGGTCACAACCAATCCTACAACAGGCGAACTTTTGCGACGCAATCGTAACGGGGTGTAAACAGCTAATTTTTCTCCATGGATAAAGCCAAAATACAGGCAACAGATTTCTTGAAAGAACTCGGTAGCGTGAATGCGGTGACTGCCGAGGCAGGTGCTACCAGTTTGCCTGAATCGCTGTCCTACAATTCACATATTCATTTACCGCCTAACTTCTCGGCCTTTGAAACCGTTGAGCAGGCTGTCGAACTTGCTGCAGATCAGGGCGTTCAAGTTTTGGGTTGTGGTAACTATTACGATTACTCAGTGTATCAAAGGTTTACCGAAACAGCCCGGGGCAAGAGTGTTTTTCCATTGTTTGGTACCGAGATTATTGCCCTTGAAACCGACCTGCAGCAAAAGGATATACGGATCAATGATCCAGGAAACCCAGGTCGCCACTATATTTGTGGTAAGGGAATCAGCCGGTTTGAAGAACTTTCATCAAGGGCAGATGTGCTCTTAAGTGGTATCCGCAATAATGATAAACTGCGGATGCAGGAAATGACTGTGAAGATGACCGGTGTCTTTAGTGAGCACGGTATTGATACCGGTCTTGATGATCAGGCGGTGATCGGGCGGGTGGTTAAGCGGCACGGATGTAGTGCCGATACTGTTACCTTGCAGGAACGGCATTTGGCTCAGGCATTTCAGGAGGTCTTTTTTGACAAGGTGCCTGAGAATGAGCGGGAACAAAAGTTGACCGATATTTTTGGAGCTACACCTCAATCTAATTCTTCAGATGCAGTTGGTGTTCAGAATGAAATTCGCTCGAATCTCATGAAGGCCGGGAAGATCTGTTTTGTGCCTGAAACATTTGTGAACCTGGAGCAAGCCAAGGAGCTCATCGTCGAACTGGGCGGTATTCCTTGTTACCCGGTTCTGGCTGATGGATCCAAGAAGCGGTGCGAATATGAAACGCCGCTGGAGGGGTTAATTGAAACGCTCAAGGCCAATCACTACACCATGGTAGAACTCATCACCATTCGCAATAGCCCGGAGGTACTCGCTGAGTATGTTTCTGCAATCCGCCAAGCCGGCATTGCCGTGGTGGCGGGTACAGAGCATAACACACTGGATCTTTTGCCCATCAAGCCCGCTTGCGTGGGAGGCGAAGCGGTTCCAGAGGAGATTGACGCGATCTTCAAGGAAGGGATTTGCGTATTGGCAGCACACGCTTTCCTGAAAGCGCACGGGGAAGAGGGTTTTGTGGATGGGCAAGAGGGTGATGCCAATGAGCGCATCGAGCATTTTAGTCGGATCGGTGCGGTTGTCCTTAAAAAATATTTTGGTTAAGTAATAAAAGGTAATTGGAGTTATGGCAGCAGACACAGAAGAAATGATTAACTTAATTGCGCCGGTACTGAGGATAAGGCTGGGCGGAAACGAGCGGTATCCGGTTGTTCGGTTTGTTGAGGCGACCGACCGTGATGCGGTTGCCCTCTCTATTTCACAATCCATGGATGAGACAGCTGTGATTGAGGCTGCGGCCAAGGTGTTGGGTTCAGAGTCCGGTATTGAGACGGTCCACGTGGAAGGAATCGGTGCCTTTGAGATTGATCCAGTGGATGAAAAATCGCAGGGCCGCGTAGCAGGCAGGGTTATGATCGTAACCGGCGCAGCCCAGGGATTTGGACTGGGGATTGCCCAGGATTTGGCCAAGGAAGGTGCTTGTGTGGTTTTGGCTGACATTAATATTGATGAAGCTGAGAAACAGGCTGAAGCGTTGCGAAAGGAGTATGGCTCCAACCGCGCGAAGGCAGTTTCCATGAATGTCACCGATCAGGCTTCAATTCAGTCTGCAATCAGTGAGACAGTGAAGGCCTTTGGCGGTTTTGATGGGTTTATTTCCAATGCGGGCGTGGTTAAGGCTGAGAGCGTTAAAACCCAGCCGGCAAAGGATTTTGATTTTGTAACGGAGGTTAATTACCGAGGTTATTTCCTGTGCACACAGGCAGCGTCCCAGATTCTTGCTCTGCAGCATAAAGTCTGCGGCGACTATTCCAGCGACATTATCCAGATCAATTCCAAGTCAGGTTTGGTTGGCTCCAACCGTAATGGCGCTTATGCCGGCAGCAAGTTTGGCGGCATTGGTTTGACCCAGTCTTTTGCGCTGGAACTCATTGAGGATGGTATCAAGGTGAATTCCATCTGCCCGGGTAATTTCTTTGATGGCCCACTTTGGTCAGATCCGGATAACGGTCTATTTGCCCAGTACCTGGAATCGGGCAAGATTCCCGGGGCCAAAACGATTGAGGATGTGAAACGCGCCTATGAATCCAAGGTCCCCATGGGCCGCGGCTGCACCACGCCTGATGTCATGAAGGCGATCTACTATTTAATCGAACAAAAATATGAAACCGGCCAAGCGCTGCCAGTGTCTGGCGGTCAGGTCATGCTTAACTAAAGGAAAATTTATGGAACAAGAAATTCCCCAAACACAGTGCGCCATCCAGCTGGTTGGCCCTGATAAACTGGAACTCAACAACCAAAAAGAGGTTTATGCTCCCGGCCCGCACCAGATGATAGGTAAGATTGATGCGGTAGGTTTGTGTTTCTCAGACCTCAAGCTGCTCAAACAGTTTGATGGGCATGTGCGCAAAAGCGAGGTTGTTTCAGGGATCGACACTTCCATCCTAGAGGAACTGCCCAGTTACAAACCCGGCGATAATCCCACTGTGCCGGGCCATGAAGTGTTCTGCACTATCGTCTCCTCTGGGGAAGAGGTTTCGCGCCATAAACCGGGGGAGAAGGTTCTGGTCCAGACCGATTATCGGTGGCTCAAGACCGCCGACTCCAATTCCGCATTCGGCTACAATATCGAGGGGGGACTGCAGGAGTATGTGCTGATGGATGAACGGGTGATCGTGGATCCGAATTTGGATGAGAGTTTTTTGCTTCCGGTTGAAAAGGACATGAGCTCCTCCTCAATTGCCCTGGTCGAACCATGGGCCTGTGTGGAGTGCTCGTACGTCACTGAGGAACGAAACACCATTTTGGCAGGCAGCCGGTTGCTGGTGGTCGCTGATTCGGGCCGGGCGGTGGAAGGCCTTGAAGAATCCTTTTCAACTGAGGGCGGCCCCGGCTGCATCACCACCTGTTGTGCTGATCCAAGCCAAGAGGAGGCGCTTGCAGGCTACGGCGTTACTCCTGAAGCAACTGATTCAGTGGCGGGGCTACCGGATGAGGCCTTTGATGACATCGTCTATTTTGGTTCAAATAAGGAAACCATTGAGACCCTTAACGATAAGCTTGCGGCTAATGGCATTATTAATGTCGTTCTGGGAGGTGAAACCATTGGAGAGGACGTATCAGTGGGAGTGGGCCGGACCCATTACGGGATGACCCGCTGGATTGGAACCACCGGAACGTGTGCAGCCGAGAGCTACAAAAATATCCCTGCAACCGGTGAAGCCCGCTCTGGAGACAACGCACTTATTGTCGGTGCAGCCGGGCCCATGGGCCAGATGCACACCATTCGGTTGGTTTCCTCAGGCATAGAAAATCTTTCAGTGGTAGGTACCGACTTTGATGATGACCGGATTGCCTCGCTGGGTGAAAAGGTAAATTCACTGGCTGAGGAACGGGGCGTGTCCCTCTCACTGGTTAACCCGCAGGAAACACCGATTACCGATAAATTCAGCTACTTTGCCATCATGGCCCCGATGGGCGCAGTGGTGGCCCAGGCGGTGAAGGACAGTGCCGATGGGGCCTTGATCAATATATTTGCCGGCATCCCGGCCAGTGTGAAACAGGAGATCGATCTGGACACCTACATTGCCAACCGCTGTTTCATGTTCGGTACCAGCGGTTCGCGTTTGTCGGACATGAAAGTCGTTTTGGAAAAGGTTTTGTCGGGCCAACTCAATACCGACCGCTCAGTGGATGCAGTCAGTGGCATGGCCGGAGCGATTGACGGGATACGCGCGGTGGAAGCGCGGAGTTTGGCCGGAAAAATTATTGTGTACCCGCAATTAAAGGAACTGCCCCTGACCCCACTCTCTGAACTGGCCGGGAAATATCCCACCGTGGCAGAAAAACTGGACGCAGGTATTTGGAACAAGGAAGCTGAAAAAGAACTGCTTAAAGTGGCTGCTGCTTAAATTGTTGAGGTTTATAAAGCCATGAGGCAACTCCTTTTGGTGATTGAGCGGTGTGTGAAGAAGGATTACACGGTTAGGCCGTGTCATTAATGAGGTGACACTAAATGACTAGCTTCGGTTTCAAATTCGACAACACCTACCTTCAACTGCCGAAGGTGTTTTATACAAAACTCCTGCCGGCGCCGGTGCCCAAGCCGGAAATGGTTATCTTAAATACGCCGCTTGCCACCGATCTGGGTTTGAATTTTTCCGATATCAGCACGGACGAACAAGCTGTGCTTTTTGCCGGCAACCAAATGCCGGAGGAAGCAGAGCCGTTTGCGCAGGCTTATGCCGGACATCAATTTGGTCACTTTACCATGCTGGGTGATGGGCGCGCGATTGTCTGGGGGGAGCATATCACTCCTACAGGCCAGCGCTTTGACCTTCAATTCAAGGGGTCCGGCCCCACGCCATACTCGCGAGGTGGAGACGGACGTGCTGCAATAGGACCAATGCTGCGTGAATATATCATCAGCGAAGCCATGCATGCGCTGAATATCCCCACTACCCGTAGTCTTGCGGTGGTGACAAACGGGGGGCAAGTGTATCGTGAAACTCCCTTGCCGGGAGCAATCCTTACACGTGTTGCGAGCTCACATATTCGTGTCGGTACGTTTCAATTCGCAGCATTGCACCGAGATAGGGAAGTAATCAAATCCCTTCTTGATTACACCATCAAACGGCACTCTCCGCATATTGAGGAGAAGCAAAATAAATCCCTTTCGCTGCTTAAATCTGTCATTGAAAAACAGGCAGAACTGATAGCTCACTGGATGCGAGTGGGCTTTGTCCATGGGGTAATGAACACTGATAACATGGCCTTATCGGGAGAGACGATTGATTATGGCCCATGCGCTTTTATGGATGCCTACGATCCAGAGACGGTATTCAGCTCCATCGACCATATGGGGCGCTACGCCTATGCAAACCAACCCGCTATAGCACAATGGAATCTGGCCCGTTTTGCCGAAACCCTGTTGCCTCTACTGGATGACGATGCCGAAAAGGCAAAAGAGATAGCCGAGGAAGCCATAAATGGTTTTGGCGCAGTGTATAAGGAAAAATCGCTCTCCATGTTGCGTGCCAAAGTTGGCCTGTTCGGCGAGCAGGCAGAAGATGAAGGTCTAATTACTGATCTGCTCGATTGGATGCATCGGCAAAACGCGGACTACACCAACACCTTTTTGGATTTGACGAGTGAAGCACCACCGAAGGGCAAGCTCTATGAGGGCGATACCTTCAAAGAATGGCATGCTCGCTGGCAGGTACGGCTCGCTAAAAACACGGAACCATTGGAATCCTCTTTATCTTTGATGCGGTCTAACAACCCGGTTGTGATCCCACGTAATCATAAAGTGGAACAGGTTTTGGATGCTGCTACAAACGGCGATTTGCAACCACTGAAAGATTTCATAGCCGCGTTGCAGGAACCCTATAAAAACAGCTCATATCTCAAGCCCTACCAATCCCCACCCAAGCCTGAGGAAACGGTTTGCCAAACATTTTGCGGAACATAACCGTTAATTTTAGTAACAACGAACGCTGTAATAAACTAGCCTCTTTACCTTAATCCCTTGCGGAGGGCTTCCTCAATTGCTGGTGCCACGAATTGGTTGGTGTTCTCATAGCCTGGGCCAAAATCACAACCCGGCGTGTGATACTGGCGTTTCACGGTCTTTCCAAATCCAAGCCGGTTGATCTTGAGATTGGCAATGGTATCTTCAGCACGCACACCTACTTCACTGCGGTAAATCGCGCACCTTTCGATTCGTACCCATGCGCCCTTGCGGCTGGTCGGTCCGCGCAGGCGAAAGGCCACTTCATTATCAAGGAAGACACAGTTGACCACTGTGGCATTGATATTCTCCTTTAAGTTCAACGCTGCCATCAGGCTAATCTGGCCCGGTTGCTTCCATCCAGCCAGGATACAGTTACGAATAATTAACTGCGCACGTTCTCCCTTGGACATCGTCTTGGTGTCCACCGCATTCTCTCCGGGTCGTTCGCCTTTCTTGAAGCCCGCCGCATCAGCCGGCAAAGGCCCTGTCCATAATCGGCAGTTTTCAATCATCACCTGCCCGGTTGATTTGCGGTCTGGGTCAAACTGGATGCAATCGCCGCTGATTAACCCGATATCACAATTGCGAATAAGGATCTTCCCCCAACGGCCCGTGATGCCGTGGGCATCAGTCTGTTGCTTGAAAGTGCCGGCGAGCAAGTGATGAATTTTGCAGTTTTCAATTAGTACATTTTTTCCAAATATCCCAATGCCGTTACCTGATGCATTACGAATTTCGCAGTTGCGAAGGGTTACATTGTCCGCAGTAATCTTCACGCGATTGCCACCGGCCCAGTTGCTATCCACCAGATAATTTTCATACACACCACCCTTGGTGATCTGCAACCGATCCACCCGTTTCGGGTTTGCCTTGGTGCCAACAATTCCCTGAGGTCCAATGGGTGCGGCCAATAACGGCATGGAAATAAGAAATAGAAAGAGGGTTTTCATGTTAATTCTTTAAATCGCATTTTCGCCGTATCCCACACTGCAGAATCTTCAGGCTGAAAAGACTCCACATCCATGGATTGGGCCACCACTTGTCGTGCGCTGGCAAGATCAGGCAAATCCCCAAGAGTAATCGCCTGCACCAGTACATTACCCAGAGCTGTGGCCTCAGTAGGCCCGGCAATGACCTCCACCCCACACGCATTGGCGGTAAATTGATTAAGCAGCGCATTGCGACTGCCTCCACCCACAATATGGAGCCGTTTAATGGGTTGGCCAGTGAGTTCCTCTGCTTCCTTCAGGCGTTGAGCGTAAAGCAGGGCCAGGCTTTCCAATACACAGCGCACCGTAGCCCCGTGCGTATCGGGCTCAGGTTGATTGGTCTCTCGGCAGAATCCGGCGATGACACTGGGCATGTTATCCGGCTTAAAGAAACGTTCATCCTCCGGATTAATGAGTGAGATAAGGGGTTTGGCTTCCTCCGCAATCCGGGTAAGCGTAGCGTAATCATACTCTTGCCCTTCCTCGGCCCAAATGCGGCGGCATTCTGATAAAAGCCACATACCGATGCAGTTGCGCAGGAGACGCACCGTATTGCCGTAACCAATCTCGTTGGTGAAATTAAGTTCGCGCGACTTGTCAGTGATAATGGGCTCAGGAAGTTCCACGCCAATCAAGCTCCATGTTCCTGAACTCAAATAAGCCCAGTTGTTCCCCTCAGCAGGAACAGCCGCCACAGCCGAGCCCGTGTCATGACTGCAGCTGGCAATGACCTCAATTTGATCCAGACCGCTTTCTTCCGCCAATTCGGGCTTTAGTGTGCTCAGACGCGTGCCCGAAGAAATGAGTTCCGGAAATTTTTCATGTCCCCAGTTAAAG
>CAJWKQ010000082.1 GCA_913041895.1 uncultured Verrucomicrobiales bacterium | reverse complement strand
CCCACGTCTCAAGCTTGGGAAGCTCACGTACTACCATTGTACGACACCCGCGTTTTGAAGAATCGATTTTGACAAAGGGTGCACTCGGATGCAACCGTTTACCAGCTGGCCATCTTGGTTAGTTCACGGACACGCTTGGATATATCGGCTTTCTTGATTTTGGTCGTTTTCTTTAATCCAAAATTTTCACAACAAAAACTGGCTGCCACACTGCCATGAATAATTCCTTTGCGGAGATTTTTATCCACGCTTCCTTTCTGGCTTGCCAGATAACCCATCATTCCACCTACGAAACTGTCCCCTGCACCGGTGGGATCCACCACTTTCTTTAAAGGATAAGCCGGTGCAATAAAGAGACCTTTTGGCCCGGATAAAATAGAGCCGTGTTCTCCTTTTTTGACGATCACATATTTCGGTCCCAGCTTATGGATACGCGGGATAGCTGCCACCACATTATCTTCTTCTACCAATTGAGAAGCTTCACTGTCATTTAAAACAAGACAGTCAATACGCTTGAGTAGTTTAAGCACTGCTGGACGCGCAATGTTGAGCCAAAGATCCATGGTATCTGCGACTACAAACTTTGACCGTTTCATTTGATCCAGAACCCGACCTTGGACATCCGGTGCAATATTCGCCAATAACACGTACGGCAACTTTGTGTAGTTGACCGGAAGGGTTGGACTATAATCTTCAATGACCCCTAGTACCGTATCTAACGTACGCCGGTTGTTCATGTTGACTTCATATTCACCTGACCAATGGAAGGTCTGACCAGCCCGGTGATCCAACCCTTCAAGGCATAGGCCGTGTTTACGGTAAAGATTGATATATTTTTTGGGGAAATCCTCACCCACTGCACCCACCAAGTGGGCTTGGCTAAAAAAGCTAGCCGCCACGGCGGCATGACTCGCTGAGCCTCCCAGCAAACGCGGGTTCTCTGCATACGGTGTTTTGATGGAATCGAGGGCAGTAGTTCCGGCGACAAGTAGACTCATAATCTTCTCTTAATCAAGAGGCACGGAGGCTAGGCGCTCACGAAACTGTTGGCAAGCACCCACAATATCCGGAGAATTAAGGATAGCTGACACTACACAAACCCGGCGCGCCCCCGCTTCAAAGACCTCATCCAAATTTTCTAGAGTGATTCCTCCAATTGCAAACCATGGACAATCGATACTTTCAGCCGCCCACCGCACATAATCCAAAGTCACCGCAGCTCTTCCGGGCTTGGTGGGAGTTTTAAAAACGGGACCCACGCCAACATAGTCTGCGTCCGCCTCCAAAGCTGCCTGTGCTTGATCAGGAGCATGGGAGCTTAACCCCAACTGTGGCCCCGGAAATGCCAGCTCTGGTGTAGGATCATCATCCTTTTCAAAGAAATCCTCTTGGCCCAGATGACAGAATTCAGCACCCAATTCACTAGCAAGAGGCCAATAGTCATTTATCACAAGTGGGATTTCGGCTTGTCGGGTAACGGGCAAAATAGCAGTGGCTGCCTCTCGCACTTCATTCTCACTCCAATCCTTGGCGCGGAGTTGAATGATATCAGCACCACCATCACAGAGTTGGCGCGCAATTTCATCCGGAGGGTGGCCCTGCAGATAGGCCCCATCAACAAAAGCATACAGCCGGCAGTCAGCGATGGGCTTCATGAAGCGGATCAGGCGTCGCGCTCTATCATCTCGCGCCGATTAGCTAGCATATGCTCGATGAAGCTGGTCGCGTAAACCCCGCGCCTGAAATCGGGGTCACGCATAATCGATAGCTCAAATGGGATGGTTGTCTTAATTCCGGTAATCATATATTCACTAAGCGCTCGACTCATCTTGGCTATAGCTTCGCGCCTGTCTTTCCCTACTGTTATCAGCTTGGCAACCATCGAATCATAATGAGGGGGGATAGTGTACCCCGCATAGACATGGCTATCGACCCGCACCCCATTTCCTCCCGGAGCATAGTACATTTCCACTCGGCCTGGAGAGGGCGCGAAATCAGCATATGGGTTTTCTGCGTTGATTCGGCACTCAATTGCATGCCCAGCAAACGTAACGTCCTCTTGAGATAACGGCAGCTCCTCGCCCATGGCCACGGCAATCTGGGCTTTAACCAAATCAATTCCTGTCACTTCCTCAGTAATAGGATGTTCAACTTGAATCCGTTTGTTGACCTCAAGGAAATAGTAATTGCCCTTGTCATCTGCAACGAATTCTACTGTCCCTGCATTAACGTATTTTGATTCATGTGCAATACGCATCGCAGCCTCTCCCATTTCCTGCCGAAGATCAGGCAATTTAGCCATAAGTGGCGAAGGGGTTTCCTCAATGAGTTTCTGGTTCCGTCTTTGGATAGAGCAATCACGTTCACCTAGATGAATGATGTTGCCCTTATTATCTCCGAGAATTTGGTACTCAATATGGCGTGGGTTCTCTATGAATTTTTCAATATATACTCCGCCGTTGCCAAATGCCTTCTCAGCTTCGGTGCGTGCGGCATGAAATCCATTAAGCAAAGATACTTCGTTATGGGCTACCCGCATCCCACGCCCGCCTCCTCCAGCAACAGCCTTAATCATAACAGGATACCCGATTTCTTTAGCCACTCGGCGAGCGGTGTCCTCATCTTCCACCATGCCGTCTGAACCGGGCGGCACCAGTACATTGGCCCGCTTGGCAAGCTCACGGCTGGTCTGCTTATCCCCAAAGGTGTTCATCACGCCCGCCCCTGGCCCAATAAAAGCGATATTACAACTTTCACATACTTCTGCAAACCGAGCATCTTCCGACAGAAAACCATAACCGGGATGAATGGCATCCACGTCGGCAATTTCCGCAGCGCCGATGATACGATCACGTTTTAAATAACTTTCGTTGCTGGGGCTGGGTCCGATGCAGATAGCCTCATCGGCCATTTGCACATGCATGGAGTTGGCATCTGCCTCGGAATAAACAGCTACAGTACGAATGTCTAGTTCACGACAGGCGCGCATAATGCGCACTGCAATCTCACCACGATTGGCTACAAGAATCTTTTCGAACATGAAATACAATAAGGTTAATTTGGCTCAATACGGAAGAGAGCCTGTCCGTACTCGACCGGTTTGCCATCCTCGACCAGCGCCTCGGCAATGGTGCCTTTAACCTCTGCCTTGATTTCGTTCATGACTTTCATTGCCTCGACAATGCAAACCACAGTGTCGGGCTCTACCGCCGCTCCAACCTCTACATAAGTATCGGCGTCCGGAGAAGGCTTACGATAAAACGTTCCTATCATCGGAGATTTAATTTCCACTCCCTCCTCTGCTGACTGAGAGGGGGCCTGTGGAGCCGCAGCAGGAACTTGAACCTGTGCCACAGGCGTCGGTGCAGGAGGTGAAACTACTGAAATTTGCTCCACTGGCGGCCCCGCAGCTGATGCTGAAGGCTTACCAGAATCGCGTTTAAGCTTGATTTTAAAATCACCTTCTTCCATTTCAAATTCTGAAACGGCATTTTTCTTCATCAGATCGACGATTCCCTTGATGTCTTTGAGATTCATATCAAATTAAAAGCTTCAAAGTCGTTAAATACTGCCTGTAGCCACCCCTAAAAAACCTGAGTTAAGTTGAAATTATTCATGTGAGAAACTGGGGCTACAGTGAGCACAATGTCCTAGCGGTCAAGTTAGGAATATCCACGCTAACTGTAATCACCTCCAAAAAACACTTTTTTACAGCTTAATCATCCAGCTTTAATGATAAAGCTGCCTCGAGTGCCAAGTGATAGGAATTTACCCCGAACCCACAAATCTGCCCCTGACACACTGGAGCAATCAGTGAGTTGTGGCGGAATTCTTCACGAGCATGAATATTGGAAAGATGGACCTCCACAACCGGCACATTGGTAGCAGATATAGCATCTCTCAAGGCTACACTTGTATGGGTGTAGCCCGCGGCGTTGAGCACGATTACATCGGCCTCACTAGGAGATTCCTGAACCCAAGTCACCAGATCGCCTTCATCGTTACTTTGACGAAACTCGACTTCAGTGCGGGTTTCGGCTTGCTTACGAATCCCAGCTTCAATTTCTGCAAGAGTGGTTGTACCGTAAATCTCCGGCTGCCGTGTTCCAAGCAGGTTAAGATTGGGTCCATTGAGAAAAAGAACCTTCATTGCCCAAAAAGCTACATAGGAGTGGCGAGGGTCACAACTTCAATTTCATCAGCCCTGTTTCTAAGGCCAAAAGTTCACCTACATTCGTGTGGAGAGTCAGTTGAGTTTGTTCGATAATCTGCAAGTTTTCCTCAGCATCATGATGTGTCAATCTGCGTGCCACAATCTGCGTACTTTCAGACAAATCTGAAAAAAATTCCAGACCGCCAGCCTCTCCGCGTGTCTGAAGCCATACATCTCTCAACCAACTTTGCAAGGCAGCAAGAAAACCCGCGCGACGCAGACGATACTCGGCCATAATCGCTGCCTTGTTTTCGGCCTCCCATTGTTCACGCAATTCGGAAGGCGCCTCATCGTACTGACTGAGAGGGGAGGCCTGCTCCACTTCAGTCTCAATGGACTGATTAACCTCTGCGAGACATTGCAACAGGCTATCAAGCAGCCTATACCTCCCGAAAAGGCCTTTGTCGTCTTTAGCTGCCATAAGGGCAAATTCCCTCACCCAGTCCATCTCCGATTGGTTAAAAGCCTGACCTCCATCACCCTCAAATCGCAAGCGCAAGCATCGTGAGCGAATGGTCTCAAGCACCCTTTCGGGCTCAGTTGAAAGCAAAATAAACACAGTGCGGTCAGGCGGCTCTTCTAAAGTTTTGAGCAATGCGTTGGCCGCATCTGTGTTAAGGCGATCGGCCGCCACTAGCAGTGCTACCTTGTATCCTCCTTCGACAGGTTTCTGATAAATCAATTCATGCAATACCCGCGGCGGGCTGCTGGGGCGGCGTATAATCTGTCCGATCTTGACCTGACGCATCTTCGATTCCGGCTTTACTGTCATAACATCAGGATGATTATCATTTGCAATCTTCCGGCAGCTAATACACTTCCCGCAAGCATCAGCGGCAGGCTCCGTAAGCGCCGAATCCTGACAGTTTAGCGTCTGGGCAAGAACACGTCCTACCTTCTCAAGTTCCCCAAGGTCTTGGCCTGCAAATAAATACGCATGGCCTAAACGTCCGCTTTCAAGACTTCGTTGAAGCCGCTCTATCACGTTCTTTTGGGAGGTAAACTCTGCTAGTGGCACCGACCAAAGTTAAGACCGAAGCTCATCTAGGTCCAGCCGAGTAATAGATTGTGAAAAACATATGGATAACCATTAACACATTGCCCTTCTTAGGGGTGAATAGAAGTCTAGAATACCGTGCAAACACATTGCAAAGTGTCGTCCTTTGACTTTTCACCAATTTGGGGTTATGTGCTGAGGTGCATTCGGGCGACCGAGGTGCAAGTTGATATGAGGTGTTTTTGTGCAATAGCGTGCGTACTGGTCTTGGCTGGTTGTGGTCAGGAGTATATTGATTTGGCCGAAAAAAATCATGAACCTGACCATAATTCCTTGGAAACAACACCTGGAATTCCGCCTCAAATCTCGCCAAATTCGAATAGAGAAGAAACACCCAACCTCGAAGAAGAAATTTCTTCTACACTGAAAAATACCCAACCAAGCGATACGCGATCTGCTACAACGTTAAGTAATGATCCCCCCCCCACTGCAAACCCAGAAGATGTTATATCAGGCACCACCAAAAAGGTTCCCTCACCCGAAGAAGAACAGCTGTCACCGTCAGAACGCATCGCAAGGAAATTAATTAGTAATGATCCAGAGGATAATCTAGGGGTTTTAAATGAGGCTCTTGAGCGTTGGCTAACTAAAAAAGGTGCCCTGCCGGAGCGTGTTAGTGATTTAGTCGCAGAACAATTTCTTCCCATGCTACCAATGGCACCAGAAGGAAAAGTTTTCGTAATTGATCCAGAAAATCGACGTGTGGTGCTGATTGCGGAGAAGTAGGCGCTCGCAAGGCCTCAGTTTCTGATGCCTGAATCTCTTACGCGCAAATCTTTTTTCCCAAGACGGGAAGGCTGCAGCCACTGCTCTCCATTTTGTGATTGCAGGAACGTTAACAAATCCCGCAACTCCGCTTCCGATATATTCCGATCCAATCCTGCAGGCATCAGAGACACAGGAGAAAGGTTGATCGACTGAATCTGGCTTCGCTCTAGTCGCACTTCCACGCCCGGCGCACTGCGCAGAGTAAGGGCACGTGACGTTTCATGTGCCACAATGCCAACGTAAGTTTCCTTTGCCTTCACTACGAAAGCCTCGTGCCCGGGCACCTGAGTAGCGTTCGGAAATACAATCGCCTCCAAAATATCGCGGCCTGTGCGAATGGCTCCTATGGAAGTAAGATCCGGCCCTAAATTGCCCCCTTTCGATCCAATCGTATGACAAGTGCCACAAGCCGCCTTCTGCCCGAAAAATACCGTCCGACCACGCCCAACATCGCCTCCTTCAAGTAATGGAGCCAACGCCTCCAATCGCAGCAACTCCCCTTTCTTTACTTTTGCCAGCCGAGACAGTAACGATTTTGCGCCTTTCTTCACGCCTGAAGAATATCGATCAAGTATTTTTGTCACCGATGCCTCGTTAAGCACCCCTTCCGGGGCCACCTCCATGGCCTTCACCAAAGCAAACCCAACGGCTTCATCATTTGAGTTTTTAAAGGCCGACAAAAGCAAGGGCCAGGTCAACCCATCGGCTTCAGCCAGCCATTCCTTTGCAATCCTTAGCCTTTGGGCATTATTCCAAGCCAACTGCCCTGTCACACGAGCAGCAGCTGAACGACGCGTTGCTAAGCGATTGGGGCCCTGTTGATCTTTCAAAAACCTCTCCACCTCCTTGGAAACTATCCTTACCCGCGAGGCAACTGCGCCCAGTGCTGCCAGCCGCAAAGCCGGAGAAGCCTTAGTGTCATTGGCCAGTCCATGTAATGCTGTGTCCACTCCACCCAGACCTCGTGATTGAATCACTCCGATGGCCGCCAACTTGGTTAACTCATCGAACTGGGGGTTTACCAATGCCTTGGCCAAAACCGACTCCCACTCTTTGGGAAATTTTTTTATCTCAGCCTGAGCCATTACGCCGATGAGGAACGCCCGCCGCGCTCCCAGATTCTTGGCGAGGCGGAAAGAAGAACCTCCCAGCCAAGCCGTCATCGCCTGCTGCACCTTTTGGTTGTTGGCAAAAACCGTAAGAGCAGAGCGCACCGTTGCCTTTCGAGTGTCGCTCCATTGAGGAGAATTAATCACCTGGTCATTCAAATAACCCACAACCGAGTTCGCCCATTTAGGATGAAGGGTCATCACCCACAAAGCCGCACGGGACAATTCAGGATCTGGTGAAGTCAGTAGTGGCTCCACATCGGTTTGTTCAAGAGGGCTCTCGTCGAGTTGATCAAGTGCTATTAAGGCCGCCCGACGCACTTTCGAGGGTTTGGCTTTGAGCTTACGCTTCAATATCATTGGCTCGTTTAGCTGAATTAAAGAATAGATAATGGCATGGTCATGGTGGGGGTCATTGCTAGCAGCCGCCGCGTCTACCAGAAACTCAGTCGCCGATGAGTCTCCTAAAAAGCCCAAGGCTGTAGCCATCTCGCGAGAGACTGACGCATCTTTAGAAAGGAGTCCTGTAAGCACGGAATCCAAAGCCGTTTTATCCTTCGCCAAACCGGTTGATCTTGCCGCCGCAATCTTAACCTCTGGCAAGGAATGCCTCAAAGCCGCACGAACAACTTGCCGCGCCGCTGCAGACTTTTGTCGGTGCAAAACCCATAAAGCATGGCATTTGGTTTCAACATTCGTTTTTGGGTCATCAATCATCCTCGATAATTCTGGAACGATTTCCTTTCCCAAGAGCACAAGGAGTTCGGTTGCCCTTTGCCGGACCTTGGGGCGTCCATCATTCAGAAGGGCTGCTAACTTCATAGGACTTAAATTTTCATATTCCAATTCTGCGCCCAGAGGATCTTTGATGGGGCGCAATCCCTGTTTTCGGACACGATAAACACCTCCTTTATGTTCAGGGCGGGAAATGCGGGACAGAGGACATTGATCGATATACCATCCGCCGGTATCAATCACAATAAGACTGCCATCTGGGGCCTCCAGCACATCGGTGGGCCGAAAGTCCGGATCACTGGACACGAGAAAATCGCTGTCAGTAGAAGTAAAAGTCGCTCCACTACGTTTCAATACATGGCGCTGAATACGGTGCGGATTGAACTGCGCGCTAAAGAGATTGCCTTGGTATTGGGCTCCGAGGTTCAAGCCAGAGTGTCGGTGTAAGCCTGCCGGAGCAACACGCGCAAAGCGAGTAAGCGGACCAAGTAAATCTCCTGTTCGTTTGAACTCCGCAACACTTGGATGCCACTTACTGTAAACCCCTCCTTCCAGAAAATGCATAAGCGAGTCCCGTTGCCCATTCTTTGGGTTCGTGAAATAGGTCATGGTCCCTATGATCTCGCCGCCGGGAGTAAAAATAATTTCCACAGGGTTATCAAACCCGCCACCCGCAACCGATTCCAGTTCGGTCCCATCTGGATTCATGCGCCAAATTCGGGCAGCTAAGCCTTTAAAGGCACGCCCATCCTTGGTTTTGATATCAAACCCGTGGCGGCCGTCAGTCAGGTACAATTTACCTTCGGGGCCAAGAAATGGCCCGTGCAGACTTGCGGTACCACGTACATGCCAGCCGGTGACCAAAACCTCCCGCTCATCGGCTTTTCCATCACCATTATTGTCTCGAAGGCGCAACACATCCGGTGGTGAAGCGGTGTACACATTGCCTTGCCAGCACAAGAGCCCCATGGGAATCCCCACGTGCTCAGCATAAACAGTACTTCTATCGAACAGACCATCACCATCCTGATCTTCAAGCATCAGAATCTTGCATTCGGGCTTTTCGCTCATGGCTTTGCCGCCAATGTTTTTGCCGGATGATGCAGCGATGAAGAGCCTTCCACGCTCATCGAAATCAGCCAGCATGCCGTAAGGCGCTAAGTCCGGGCCGGCGGCCAATTCCACTATGAACCCTTCAGCTACAGTGATTGCCTCCAGCCCGCGCTTGGGCTCAGCGGCTAAATAGATAAAGGGGAGTGCGAGAAGAGTCGTTAGGAAACGCACTTTCATGGTGAGGGATTAATTATGAAGAAGACAGCCTCTATAGCGAGGGAAATCAGCGTCCCGATGAGCGTAAATGGCTAATCCCAATCCCCGTCAAAAAGATTGTCAACGTCCCAACGACAATAATCATATGCGCGTGAAAAGGACTGCGTAATTCTTCTGGGAAATAATCAGCAAACGTCATCCAGCAGATGACTAGGACTCCTAAAATCACACCGGTAAGGGCGCCGGCATTATCAGCCTTGCGCGAAATGAGCCCCAAAAGAAACAGGCCAAGCATGCCCCCGGCAAAAATTCCTGAAAGTTTCCACCAGGAATCCAACAGACTTTTCTGTCCGATCATTGCCAGCGCCACTCCGGTGCCAAGCATACCCCACACAAGAGTAGCCCTTCTAAGAATCTTTAGGGCGCCCTCTTCGTCCTCTC
Source organism: uncultured Verrucomicrobiales bacterium (assembly GCA_913041895.1). Lineage (GTDB taxonomy): Bacteria > Verrucomicrobiota > Verrucomicrobiia > Limisphaerales > UBA1100 > UBA1100. Next base: position 3,292 of record CAJWKQ010000082.1, on the reverse strand, counting down.
CCCTTTTTAAATATCGCTGCGTGAAATCTTTCAAGGTCACCGTGGCAGAACTATTCAGGCTTGTATCAATGCTACTCATAGCAGCTGCGAATATCGCGGCCATTAACAACCCGGCTACGCCAGTGGGCAACTGAGTTGCGATGAAGTGAGGAAGAATTTTGTCTCCGTAATCCTTATGCTTTTGTTTAGCAATCGTATTTTTTAGTGTCCCCGACGTCACTTCTTTACCTTTGTCGATCAATGCCGCTTTGGCTGCTTGCGTTTGCACTTGTTCTCGTAAATTGGGTTTTGCCTCATAAAAACTGAACAACATCGAGCCAATGAAGAAGAAAAGTGCTGCAACCGGTACATAGAGAAGAGCCCCTGTCCATACCGAGCGAGCCGCCGCCTGATCATCGCGCGCGGTGTGGTAGCGTTGAACAAAACTCTGATCGATACCGAAATTGTTTAGGTTAATGAATATGCCATAAATTAGCACCACCCAGAAGGTCGACTGAGTGAAGTCGATAGAGAAACTTCCTAAACTAAACTTATCAGCTTCTGAAGCCGTTTGGAATGCACCTGCTGCACCCTCAGGGTGATTGACTAGTAACATCACTGCTATTGCCACCGCACCTATAAGAAGCACAATGCTCTGGATAACATCAGTCCAGATCACCGCAAGAATCCCCCCAAAAAGCGTATAAGCCGTCACCGCAATCCCAGAGACAATGATGACTACAGGCAAACTCCAGCCGGTCAGGGCACTTAGCCCCAGCGAAACACCAAAGAGAATCGTCCCCACCCTTGCCAGTTGAGTCAGGAGATAACACACCAACGCATAGGTGCGAGCCCAAGGACCAAACCGTTTCTCCAAATGATGGTAAGCGGAAATCTCACCGCTCTTGCGGTAAAAGGGAACAAACCACTTCACGGCCACCCAAGCAGCCAAGGGCAAAGACAAACTGAAAACAAACCCGTTCCAATTATCCCCATAGGCCTTGCCGGGCACTCCAATAAAGGTGTTACTGGAAAGGTACGTGCCGAAGATGGACAAGCCGACGGCCCAACCGGGCAGCGACCCTCCCGCGGCCATGAAATCTTTTGCTGAACGGTTGGACCGTGCGAACCAAATTCCCAAACCAACAACTGCCGCGAGATATACCGCAAGAACAGCGATATCAATGGTAGGAAGTGGCTGCACGATTAGGTGTGCAGGGACTCGGGAAATTGCACTGTCGTACCTTTGGCCATCCGTTTCCTTGTTGCGCTATTTCTTCTCTGCAAAAGGCAATACATCAGGCCGCACTACAACTCCGCTGGTAAATTTAAAGGGGCGCACCTTGCCTGGAAACGTCAGCTCAATCAGGTAGGCGGTCCAGCCCTTGGCCGGATTCTTGGGGCGGGCGGTGTACTGACCTTTTTTATTGGGCTTTAACTCTGTCGCTGTCCATTTGTTCTTTATTTGATCTATACGAAAATCACGCGCATCAGGATTGGTCACCTGCCACAGGCGTACGGCCTTCGGCTTATCCTGCGTTGTTGCAGTAATGGTTCCATCCTTTGCCACTTTCCACTGGTAGCGAGGTAAATCGGTTTGATTTAAGATGGCATGATAGAAGGCCGCCAAGCTGTCAATGGCATCACTATCACGCAATCCATGGCCGGTATTGGGCACGTAACGTATGTGCTTGGGCCCTTTGAGATCATCCCAGTAAAATTGCCAGGAATCGGGCAGGAAAAACTGGTCACCAGCAGAGTTAATACAAAACTTGGGCAAAGTAAGCCGGTCGCGATATTCGTAGGGGTCCTCAATAATTTTAAGCTTGGTGTTCTGGGGTGTATCAATCCAGTTCATCACCCCCTTGGCGGTGTAATCACCCACTGCAGGTGCATAAAAGCCGTAGGCGGCCTTGTGATGTTTGAAGGAAGGTTCAATATTCAGCATATCAATGACAATGGGAATAATCGCCACCACGCGTTTATCGACTATGGCAGTACTCCAGGTCGTCCAACCTCGCTTTGAGGCGCCGGTGACCACAAACCGCTCCACCTTGATTCCGCCGCCCTTGGCGCTGGCCATGAAGTCAGTCACCGTATCAAGAGCCCGCACCGCAGCCTTGGTCATCGGTAGGCGTAAAGGCCACTTTTCATCGCCCCCACGCAGGAACTTATCCCAGGAATAGGCGATAATGGCATCCTCATATCGCTGGCGGGTTTCATCGGCAAAAACCAGAGGTTGATTGGGCACCATCTGGATTTCAGTCACCACTGAGCCGGTGGCTGCAGCTATTTGCATAAGCTCCCCGCGCGGACGCGGAGGCTTGCCGTCGTTATTGCCTCCACCAATATAGAGAAGTCCTGTTTGGTGCTTTACCTGATCAGGCTTCACAATAATCACCCAGTGTCGCCACTCAGGGCGGTTCACTTCCTTACGGGTAAGATAGCGCTGGGAGGTCATGTCGATGACATGGACGGTGCCGCCTCGTACCTTTTGGGATTGGATGAGCTTATACTTGTAAGCCGAGTCGGCCTTGGCCACATAATGGTCCAGGGCCGTTTTCTTTGGCGCAGCCACTAGTGCAGCTACAGTCAAAAAGAGGGGAATAATTTTTCTCATTTTTTGGAATTATTAGGTTGGGTTGGCGGCGCAGGGATAGCTCCCGGAGAGCCCGGATTTGTTGGATTAGTTTCAGGAGGTTTGGGACCTGTTGCTTCAGGATTATTAGCCGAACCAAGCTTTACAATCTTGGCCTTGATAGGCCCAAGGACAGGAGGGCTGCCGAGCTCCTTTGTGCCTGTAACGGTAACCGCGTCTCCCGCCTTGGGGTTGGCTGCGGTAAATTCAATTATGGTAATGCCATCATCATCAGTGATGGACAAACTCATGCCTTCAATCTTAAAGGTACCTTCTAAGCCAGCGTGATCCAACGTGGTGCCGTTGTTATTTAATTGAACCCAGAATTCATCCCCTTCAATACTGACGCCCAAACGTTTACTGGTTAATAATTCAGTGAGGGTGCCATTGGTTGGGGTTGTGGGCTCCGGATTCGTTGGGTTGGGTTCTGTAGGCTCAGAAGAACCACTTCCAATGGCGCGGCCGGTGTGTTGGGCATTTTGGCCACGCATGGGCCACGGGCTTTTGGCGAGGCCTTTACTGTCGGTCCGAAAAGCATAGAGCTTTTTGTCAATTGACCCGACGTAAAGGGTGCCACCAGTGCCAATGGCGGGGGAGGATCGCACCACACCTCCCGTTTCAAATTCCCATAGCTTGTCCCCAGTCTTGCCATTGATGGCATAGAGCTTTTTGTCA
>CAJWKQ010000081.1 GCA_913041895.1 uncultured Verrucomicrobiales bacterium | reverse complement strand
AGGCGACTGCACTGGAGGCGACTGCACTGGAGGCGACTGCACTGGAGGCGACTGCTGAGCCAAGGCAGCACCGCTTGACAATAAATAAGGAATAAAACCCACCAAAACCAAGAAGAAAACCAATCCATCCCCCCTCATCAAGCACAACCTAACCATCAAGTGACTAATTTGCGAGCGTTTTTTATGCACCGAACTCATTTTCACGCTTATTAAGACGCAAAAATTAGAATAAAGTTACCAGATTAATAGGCTGCTTGCGCACCTTTTACACGACGCTTCTTCATCCACGGCATCATGCTGCGTAAGCGCTGGCCAACCTTTTCTATGCTATGTTTTTCGCCAGATTTAAGGAGTTTATTATAGCGTTTATAACCGGTTTCGTATTCCTTCACCCAACCTTTGGCAAATTTTCCGTTTTGTATTTCTTTGAGAGCGACCTTCATACGGCGCTTAACATTCGAATCGATTATTTTTGGCCCAACACTAACATCTCCCCATTTGGCGGTCTCAGAAATTGAGAAGCGCATTCCACTGATACCAGCCTCATTCATCAAATCAACAATCAGCTTTAATTCATGTAAGCACTCAAAATAAGCCATTTCTGGCTGGTATCCTGCCTCAATCAAAACCTCATAGCCAGCTTGGATAAGCGCACTTGCACCGCCGCAAAGGACAGTCTGCTCCCCAAACAAATCGGTTTCTGTCTCTTCCTTAAATGTTGTCTGAATCACACCCGCACGTGTACCGCCAATACCCTTAGCCCATGCTAATGCAACTTTCTTGGCTTTCTTTGAGGGGTTTTGATAGACAGCGATAAGCGAAGGCACGCCTTTACCTTCCAAGAATTGCCTTCTAACAATATGACCGGGGCCTTTCGGCGCCACCATGATCACATCCACATCCTTCGGCGGAACAATAGTCTTAAAATGAATAGAAAATCCATGGGAGAAAAGGAGTGATTTCCCCTTTTTTAAGTTAGGTTCAATGTCCTCTTTATAGCACTTGGATTGTTTAGTGTCAGGGAGCGCCACCATAATCACATCTGCGCGACGAACTGCCTCAGCTGTATCATAAACTTGAAACCCATTCTGCTTTGCGACTCGGCGTGACTTGCTCCCCTTATAGAGGCCAATAATTACCTTAAGGCCGCTTTCCTTAAGGTTGAGTGCATGAGCATGCCCCTGACTCCCAAACCCTAGAACTGCCAAAGTTTTGCCTTTGATGTCTCGAAAGTTTGCGTCCTTATCAGTATATACTTTTGCTGGCATATTAATAAATTTACTTTTCAAGCTAATCGCGATCTAAAGCCACCTTGCCGGTTCTTGTTAAATCTATAACCCCAAAATTATCCATTAGTCCTATAAATTTATTAACCTTAGACTCGTTACCCGTAACCTCTATTGTCATAGTCTTGGATTGCACATCAACAATTTTAGCACGAAAAATATCTGTGATTTGCATCACCTCCGACCGGTTCCTAGCTGAAACCTTTACCTTCACCAACACTAGTTCACGATCGATATATTCATGTTCTCGAAAATCAGTAATCTCGAGAACGTTCACCAGCTTATACAGTTGCCGAACAATCTGCTCCACAGTTGCATCGTTACCGCGAGTCACTATTGTCATGCGTGATTTACCAGAATCATGAGTGGGCGCTACATTCAGTGAATCAATATTATAACCGCGACCACTGAACATACCAGCAACACGCGTCAGTACGCCAAAGGTGTTTTCCACGAGAACTGAAATAGTATGACGCATCATTAAAAACTTGAAAACGGCGGCGCAAAGTAGCAATGACCATCTAACTGGTCAATTTAATTCCCTAGAAACAGGCTCTAAAAGAACGGGTTGTGCTCCAGCTCTTCAGAAACTGTTGTTAAGGGACCATGACCTGGGCAAATCAAAGTATTCGCCGGAAGTGTAAGAATTTCTTCCCGCACCTTGAGCCGGGCAATATCAGGTGTAAAAAAATCCTTACCCATAGAACCAGCAAAAATGGCGTCTCCCGGTATCGCAACAGGAGGAATATCTTGCCCCCATCCCTCTACCACAAAAGTAACGCCATCTTCGGCATGACCCGGCGTAAGTCTGGCGCCTACCTTTAACCTTCCTAGATCAATCGATCGATCAGTTTTAATGCGATTTTTAGGCGGAGCTCCGTCATTATTCGATAATACTTGTATTTGAGGGAAACGTTTTCTTATTTCACTCAAAGCCGCCACATGATCACCGTGCATGTGCGTGATAAATAAGTACTGAATATTTAGTCGCTCTGTTTCCACAAGCGAAAATATATCATCGGCAAACCAGCCTGTGTCAAATATAGCCGTCTCTCGTGTATCTGGATCCCATATCACATAACTATTCACCTCAAAACCTTGCACAGTAGTTAAAACATTTAACTTACTCCACTGATTTAGATTTACATCACGCGGAACCCACCCTTCTGCAATAGACATTGACTTCTCCGGATCAAGTCCTAAAAGCACAGCCAAAGCTTGTACATTAACTGGGGTTTCAATCTCACCTTGATCCTCCCATCGCTGCAAATTTTCTTCACTAAGTCCCGACGCGTAGGCTGCATCTTGAATATTTACCCCGGATTGAATGCGGGATTTTCGGCATATATCTCCAATGTGATCCTCCAATTGCATAGTCTAGTATAACGCATAGGAGAGAGATATTGCCAGAAAGTTTAAAGCCATTAAACTAGGGGCATGCGTCATTCGCTCGCTCTCTTTATGTCATGTTGTAGTTTTATCACTCAAAACTTTGCAGCAACAGCTGATCTAGAATTGAAACGTGTACTAAAAGAAGATAATGTTACTATTACAGAGATAACAGGATGGATAAATGTAAATTTAGATCGAATTAGATTCAATGAAACCGAACAGCAAGCTCTTGCCCTTCGAATACAAGACCGGTTGAACGATGTAAGAAAACAGTATGTAGATTTTCTGAAAAAATATCCGAAACACGTCAATGCACGCATTGCATATGGTAGTTTTCTTACGCACATTGATAACCGACAAGGTGCTGTAGATCAATGGATGCTTGCGCTGGCTGAAGAGCCTGAGAACGCGGCTGCATTAAATAATGTGGCTACACATTTGGGAACAATTGCGTTGCAAACGAATATTTCTGATGGAATGAAAGAGGCATTCAAAGCCATGGACAAAGTGCTTAGAATTTCCCCAAAAGAGCCGCTTTACCGACACAATCAAGCCACACTTCTTTGCTCCTTTACTAAAATAGCTGCAACTCACTACGGAAAGAGCCGACAGGAAATTATCCAAAAAGCTATGTTAGAATATGATATGGCTATCAAACTGGATCCTAATAATTTTGAATTTGCTGCTGACCGCGCGGAAGCATTTCTGGACCAAAGGCCATTCCCATACAAAAAAGCTATATCAGCTTGGTTTAAGACTCTAAAACTAACAACTAAACAAGACGAGCGTGACTGGGTACACCTACAAATTGCGATCGCACATTACAAAGCACAAAAATGGGGAAATGTCGCCTCAGCTTTGGACAAAATGAGCGGAAACTCTCACAAGTTGCTTTCAGAAAAACTTCGGAAAGATACCTCAATTAAATTAAGCCCTAAGAAAATTAACCCTTAAGGGCTCGTGCTAGACGCTCATGAAGGCTACCAAAGCCTCCATTGCTCAAAATACAAACTGCATCCCCTTCCTCGACATGATTAATAATATGGTCAAGAATTTGGTCTACAGATGAAAAACATGAAGCTAATCTTTTGGCATTTTTCAGAGTCTCGGCCAATTTTTGAGTATCCAGTAAATCTGATTGCGGTATGCCACCTGCACTAGTTACCCCTGAAATCACAATTACATCTGCATGGCCTAACGATTCTGCCAATTCATTTTGGAAAATATTACGCCGAGTAGTGTTACTTCTGGGTTCAAAAACAGCCCAGATGCGTTTTCCAGGAAAACGCACCCGGGCCGCTTTAAGAGTTTCCCGAATAGCAGTAGGATGATGTGCAAAATCATCAACTACAGTAATACCGCGTATTTCAGCTTTCACTTCCATACGACGCTTAATACCTTTAAACGAATCAAAACCTCTCTGTATTTGCTCGTTAGACAGGCCGCAATATCGGGCGATATAAATTACACCCAAAGCGTTTCTAACATTAAACTCTCCATATAAGGGCAATTCAAAACAAAATCCATCAAGTATAAAACTTGCGCCAGTCTGCCGATATTCCAAATCATCAAGATGGCTCAGAGTAAAACTTTCAATTGAACAATGATCTATATCAATAAGCGGGGTGATATTTTCATCATCTCCATTTACTAGCAGTAAACCGTTTGAAGGAACTAAATTGACCAGACGTTTGAAGCTAGTTTGAATTTGCTGGAGATCATTAAAGATATCAGAGTGGTCGAACTCAAGATTGTTGATTAACACAACTTCCGGAAGATAATGTAGAAATTTACTGCGCTTATCGAAGAATGCTGTATCATACTCATCTCCTTCCAGAACTATCCATTCACTATCAGTAAACCGCGCACCCTGAGAAAAGTTTTCCGGAATCCCTCCAATCAGGTAGCTAGGGTTAAACCCATTACAATCAAGAATCCAAGCGAGCAAAGAAGCAGTCGTTGTCTTGCCATGTGTGCCTGTTATCACAAGTGATCGCTTACCTTGTATAAACAATTTATTCACCAGTTCTGGAAGCGAACAATATCTCAGCTTTCGCTCTAACACAGCTTCTGCTTCAGGGTTGCCTCGGCTAATCGCATTACCAATAACCACTAAATCCGGTGACTTATCGAGATTAGCCTTCCGATATCCTTCACTCACTTCAACTCCTTGCTCAATAAGGAAGTTAGACATCGGTGGATACACCTTTTGATCAGATCCAGTAACGCTTATCCCACAATTCTTTAATGCCACCGCCACAGAGGCCATGACCGTGCCACAAACACCAATAAAATGAATGGATTTGAAATGTTGGAACATTAGTCGACCAACATCTCCCTAAGAAGATCGTCCACCATCTTTGGGTTTGCCTTACCGCGACTGATCTTCATCACCTGCCCTTTAAGAAAGTTTAGAGCCGCCTCCTTACCGTCACGAAAATCATCTACTGAAGCTGGGTTTGCCACGATAACCTCCTCACAAAACGCCTTCAATTGAACTGTGTCGCTCACCTGTGACAACCCCTTACTCTCAATAATACCTAATGGAGACACTCCGCTCTTGAACATCTCATTAAAAACCTCCTGTGCAATTTTACCACTAATCTTTCCGCTCTCCACCAACTCAACAAGCTCTCCGATTGCAGCAGGAGAAAACGTTAAACCATCTATCGTGGTTCCAGATTCCACGAGTTTAGCTTGCAAGTTATTAATCACCCAGTTAGCAACTGACCTAGAGTTTTTTACTCCTTTTACTGCTTGCTCAAAATAATCACCCAGCAAAGGTTCTCTAACAAACACATCAGCACTTTCTTGGGGTATTTTATGCTGACTCATCATGCGCATTTTTCTATCCAACGGCAGTTCCACCACTCCCTCTCGAATAGCAGACAACCATTCATCAGAGGGTCGATAGGGCATTAAATCCGGGTCTGGAAAATATCGGTAGTCATGCGCATCTTCTTTTGTACGCATACTGTCTGTCACACCAGCATCATCATCCCACCGCCGTGTTTCCTGGACCAGCGTTCCACCTTTTTCCAACACTTCAACCTGCCTTTTAAACTCATAAGTGATAGCACGTCGGATTCCGCTGAAAGAATTCATGTTTTTGATCTCAACTTTTTCCCCCAATTTCGATTGGCTCTTGGGTCTTACACTAATATTAACATCACAGCGCACTTGCCCTTTTTCCATATCACAATCACTCACCGCCCCATACTCGAGAATATTTTTAAGTGCATTAAGATAATCATAAGCCATTTCAGCACTATTGATATCAGGCTCAGTAACAATTTCCAGCAACGGCACACCTGCTCGGTTAAAATCTATTCCGCTGTAGTCTGCAAAATGAAAACTCTTACCCACATCCTCTTCTAGATGAGCTCTATTAATACGTACTTTCACAATCCCCCCCAAGGATTCAAAATTAACGTAGCCATCAACCGTTGAAGGGAAATCCAATTGGGTAAGCTGGTAATTTTTAGGGTTGTCGGGATAAAAATAATTCTTTCTATCCCATTTTGCGTAACCCGGCACACTACAATTTAGGAGAAAACCAGTGAGTGCAGTCTTCCGTAACGCCGCTTCGTTTAAAACAGGTAAAACGCCCGGCAGGCCAAGGCAAACAGGACAAACATTGGTATTTGAATCTGATCCGTATTCATTTGCGCAACCACACCACATTTTTGTGCACGTGTTTAATTGCACATGGGTTTCTAATCCGATAACCAGTTCGTACTCCATTAATCCAAATCCGGCCGTTTCGTGTGCCAATCGGTGGCCTCCTGGTAGATATTAGCTGCTCTAAGTAAATCAGACTCTCCAAAAGGCCTCCCCAGTAATTGCAAGCCAATGGGTAATCCTTTCTCTGAGAATCCGCACGGCAAGCTTACACCGCACAAACCGGCAAGATTGCACGAAATAGTAAAAATATCGGAAAGATACATTTCCAATGGATCCTTAGCTTTTTCACCAATTTTGAATGCAGGCGTTGGTGTTGTAGGTGTAGCAATAAGGTCGACATGTTCGAATGCTTGCAAAAAATCCTGACGAATCAAGGTCCGAACTTTTTGCGCACGAAGATAATATGCATCATAATAACCACTACTCAAAACATACGTTCCAAGAATTATTCTCCGCTTTACTTCATCTCCAAAGCCTGCCCCGCGGGTTCTACAGTTCATCTCTTCAGGATCTTCTCCATCGATTCGAGCCCCATAACGAACCCCCTCAAAACGGGCTAAATTTGCCGAAGCTTCTGCTGTTGCAATAATATAATAAGTAGCGATTGCATACTCTGTATGGGGTAAAGAGATCTCTTTTACTTCTGCACCTAGTTCTTCGAGTTTTGCCACCGCACTCTCTGTCGCAGCCTTAACTTCTGTATCGAGGCCATCCACCTGATACTCACGTGGAAGACCAATTCGCATTCCTTTGAGCTCTCCCGAAAGTGCAACAGTATAATCAGGGACTGGCTCAGGCACGCTAGTCGAATCCTTCTCATCCGCCCCAGCAATTACCTGCAACATTATGGCTGCATCTTTAACATCCTTAGTAAACGATCCTATCTGATCCAAGGAAGATGCAAATGCAACGAGCCCATAACGAGACACTCGACCATAGGTAGGCTTTAGCCCAACGCACCCACACAGTGCAGCAGGCTGCCGAATGGACCCCCCGGTATCACTTCCCAGTGAAGCTATACACTCATCAGCTGAAACAGCAACGGCGCTGCCACCACTTGAACCTCCCGGAGTGTAGTCAATATCCCAAGGATTTCGGGATGGGCCGAAAGCTGAATTTTCCGTTGAGCTCCCCATCGCAAACTCATCCATGTTGACTCGGCCAAATATAATTGCACCTGCCTCACGCAACTTCTTAATGACAGTAGCATCATAAGGGCTTTCGTAGTTGCCTAAAATCTTACTAGCACAGTTAAGTGGATGATTTTTAACTGCTATTACATCTTTGATAGCCACCGGCACTCCCAGCAAAGCGCCCTCTTGCCCCTCAGAACGAGCCTTATCCGCAAAATCAGCCTGAGCCAAAGCGTCCTCTACATCATAGCTTATGAAGGCATTTAGCTTATCATCAACGGAGTCAATGCGATTTAAACAAGCCTCCATTATCTGCCTTGATGTCAATTGGCCACCTCGCAGCTTTTCAATAAGCTGATTTATCGTAAGTGAGTGCACCATAGTCATTCGACAATTTTTGGCACTACAAACAATCCATTTGAGCTCTCTGGCGCATTGCGTAATACATCATCACGGCAGAGTGAATCAGCAAGCTCGTCCTTTCTCAGCACATTACTCAGGGGCGATGCATGAGCTGTTGGCTCGACATCATCAACATTCAATTCTTTAAGTTTGTCGACATACCCCAAAACCTCGCCTAATTGAGGGGCTAAGCGAAGCTCCTCCTCCGGTTTGAGTTCTATCCGAGCAAGTTTAACCAAACGCGAAATATCGATCTCCATATTCAAGCTTCGTTGAATTTGCTGTCAACCAATGCCTGAATCGCGTCAACAGCCATTTCTGCGTCCTCACCTGTCGCCTCAACTATAAGCTTGGTCCCCCTCGAAGCCGCAAGAGTTAACAATGCAATAATACTCTTTCCATTAACGCTATCCTCTCCTTTCCTGACTATTATTTCAGAGCGATAACCATTTGCAGTTTTCACGAAAGCGGCAGCAGGCCTAGCATGCAAGCCAGTTTGATTTTGAATTAGCAGCTCTCGAGTTACGCTGTTTTCATTTTCATTAGACATGACCATGGCTCTAAAAAGCGATCCTCCTCAATTCGGGCAAATTTGACCAGAATTTATTCGATCTCTCCAGACGACATATGTGCCAGAAGGCGTTTATTCAATTCTTCAGCAGAGTTATGTCCTGAACGTTTTAGCTTATTCTGAAAGGCGGCTACTTCAATCAAGCGAGCCATATCCCGCCCTGGACGAACGGGAATTGTGACATGTGGCACCGGTATGCCGAGCACATCCACGGTTGCCTCGTCCATTCCCAAACGATCAACTTCTCCTAAGTCATCCCATTCTATTAGAGAAATTATAAGATCCAACTGCTTCTCACGCCTAATACTTTTCACCCCAAACATTGCACCTACGTCAATAATACCAATACCGCGAACTTCCATATGGTCTCGTGTAACAACGGCACTTGTTCCTATAATTACTCTACCATCAATTAGTTTAAGCTTAGTTAAATCATCTGCCACTAAACTATAGCCTCTTTCGAGTAACGCTAAGACACACTCACTCTTCCCAATACCACTCGCACCTTTAACAATCACCCCGACACCTAAAATATCAACCATGCTTCCATGTTCTTGGCCGCATGGCGCAAACAAATCCTCAAGAGCCAATGTCGCACGGTTGATAAACTTCATAGTGATAAGCGGACTCCTAAAAACTGGCACGTTCATACTTTCCGCTACCTTTAAAAATTCCTCATCGGGTTTCAAATTACGTGAAAAAACCACACCAGGGATTTTTAAACTACATATGTACTTAAAGCGTTCCACCCTCTCCTTTTTTGACAAAGATTTAAGATAGGTAACCTCTGCTGAACCCACTGCCTGTATTCTTTTATTTGCAAAATACTTTGCAAACCCTGCGAGTGCCAAGCCAGGCCGATTTACAGTTGGTTCCTTAATTGTACGCTTTAGGCCGCCAGCACCAGCCAACATACGCAAACCCAGCGCAGACGCATTATCAACATAAAAGTCTTCGACTGTTACTTTAGGGGTTTTCATTATATATTAAATGTTGGACCCAAATAAATTTCCCTTGCTTTCGGATCTTCCACTAATCGTTCCGCATCCCCTTCTAACACGACCCGCCCTTGATGGATAAGATACGCGCGATCAACCATTTTTAATGTTTCACGGACATTGTGGTCAGTAATTAAAATTCCCATGCCTCGGCCTTTTAGTCGGAGAACAATTTTCTGGACCTCATAAACTGCAATTGGATCTACCCCAGCAAATGGTTCATCTAAAAGTAGTAATTTGGGATTTGTTACCAGTGATCTAGTTATTTCAAGCCGCCTTTTCTCTCCTCCGCTGAGTTGATAAGCTTTGTTATCAGCCAATGCTGCAAGATCGAGTTCATCTAAAAGACTGCGCAGGCGGACTTCCTTCTCCGAGCTGCTTATATCGCATGTTTCCAATATAGCTAAAATATTTTCTGCCACTGTCAGTTTTCGAAAAACAGACGGCTCCTGTGTGAGGTACCCTATACCAGCTCTTGCGCGTTCGTGCATTGGCTTTCGGGTTATTTCATTTCGCTCGAATAAAACACCCCCTGAATCCGGTCTTACAATCCCAACTACCATGTTAAATGTAGTTGTTTTGCCCGCACCATTTGGGCCGAGAAGACCTACAATCTCGCCAGGTTTTACGTGAATAGAAACTTTATCAACAACCCGATGACCGGCATACTCTTTAACTAAACTCTCCGTAGAGAGAAAACTCATTTAACCTCTGACTTCTTGGTCGGAGTTTTTGGTTTATCACGATTTTCAAGAACAGCCTGCTTTGCCGACAATTCACCAGTCCTACGATTGTATTCAATGATTCTACCAAACAACACACCCTGCTTTGTAAACAGCTTTGGATTATTCGTTAACACTAGTATTTCTGTTTTCGCAGTGTAAACCGCATGTCCGCCTACGGCCCGTGTCATATCTTTTTTATTTATAATTTCCACATCTCCCTCTGCGATAATTGAATCAATATTTCCTCCAAGCCCTACCATCGGTGCAACCTGTGGATCCTTTTTGATCGATGCATCAGTCTTGCTCGGGCCGTTTCCCTTATTGTTTGTGATCACTGCAGAAGTCGACCCCTTTGCGACTTTTTTCTTTTTGGCAAAATGGATCGTAAGCTTGTCACACATTAAATCCATCTGTGGGTCGATAACCACCACCTCGCCTTTGTAAATCGCAAAATTTTTGAGCGGGTTGAAAACGAACTGCTCCCCGGTGATTATCGTTTTTTTGACCTGCCCTAATCCTCTGTTACCAGGCTTCTCAGCAGCCTTCAAATCTTGAAAGAGGAGCAAGGCGGATAACAAGCCAATAAATTTAATCTTGTTTTCCATTAATCGAGAAACCTTGGTTCATCAATGTTCTAACATTATTGCTTATCACAAGCGACCCAGGGTTATGGCGCCACGTAAAACCTTGACCTTCAAGCATTGCTTGCCCATCAGATCGGTAGGCTTTCATGGCCCCTGCTGAAGAAGCTATCCGACTGCGTAGATCAAAAAAACATGCTGGAGCCTCAATAATCAAGTCTACATTTCTTTTGATACCATCATATTTGTATGTTTCAACCCGTGCACCTTCAACCAAAATCAGGCCATTACTGCAAGGCACCGCTTTATCTCCCGTTAAAAGAGATGTAATTTTTCCGCTTTTACGATCGTATTCAGGAAATTTGATTTTTTTTTGCACTCCCTGACTTGGAATTACTTGGCCACCAACCCAGTTTACCAAAAGGATTACTACTATCAGATTCTTACTGCTTACGATATCCATCGGGACATTTCAGTTTCTCTATAATAGTGGGCCATTTACCATATGCAGTAATTATTTTATCACATATTTCCCTTACAGCACCCTGCCCCCCTTCGTTAATAGTGGTATATTTTGCCATCTTTTTTATCTCCCGACGAGCATTAGCAACTGCAATCGGCATTCCAACTCGATCCAACACAGCCAAGTCATTAATGTCATCACTCATAAAGCAGGCATCATTCCAATCAAGTTTCGCTTTTTTCAAAATAGAATCCACAGCAGCTACTTTTGGTTTTGACTTTTGCCATACATAATCAACCTTTAGCTCCTTGGCTCTCGCCGTTGTTGCAATAGATTTCCTATTGGATATCCACCCCACCGGGATTCCTATGTGCTGCAAAAGCCGCAGTCCCATGCCATCCTGAATATTAAATTGTTTATACTCATTCCTGCCGTCCATAAAAACTGTAGCATTCGTCAGAACCCCATCAACATCAGTAAGGAATATCTTCACACGCTTGAACTGCGCGGTTGTAGCTTTAGATCTCACTTGGCAGCTTTATGAATTTTCACCAACTGTTGCAAGAGTGGTTTCATTTTAGGGAGTAGAATCATGTTAGGCCCATCACTCCAAGCCTTATCTGGGTTCGGATGAGTTTCTATAAATAGCCCATTCACCCCTGCCGCCACTGCTGCCCGAGCCAATATAGGAGCAAACTCACCTTGCCCTCCGGATTTATCACCTTGCCCTCCAGGCATTTGAACCGAATGTGTTGCATCAAAAACTACCGGATAACCAGATTGTTTCATGACAGGAATCGCACGCATATCCGAAACCAGATTATTATAACCGAAAGTTGTTCCACGCTCAGTAAGTATCATCATCTTACCACCTGCCGTTTCAGCCTTTAATACAACCTGGCTCATTTCTTGAGGTGAGAGAAATTGGCCCTTCTTTAAATTAACGATAGCTGATGTGTTAACCGCCGCAGTAATAAGGTCTGTTTGTCTACAAAGAAATGCCGGAATTTGTATAATATCAACGACTTCTGCAGCAGATGTAGATTGTGCGATATCATGAACATCTGTCAAAACAGGCACCCCAACTTTTTCGCGAACCGTCTTAAGGATGCGCAAGCCCTCCTTCAAACCTGGACCTCGACGGCTTTTTCCGGAGGTACGGTTAGCCTTGTCATAACTAGCTTTAAAAACGTACGTAACCCCCAATTGGTCACATGCCTTGCTTAATGTGCGTGCCACTTTTAGGCACAAGGCCTCACTTTCGATTACACAGGGACCCGCAATGAGAAACAAATTGTTGCTATTGCTCAGCCTACGCCAAAGTTGACGTTTAGTAATCGCCACAAACCATTAGTAACAGCACTACAGTTAAAAGTAAATGTTCGACCATTTTTAAAGTAAGTTAAGGTCTGCGCTCCAAAACGGAGCCATTCTTAAAAACATAAAGATTTGTATAAAAAATATGTAACTAATCGATAAATTCAGTTATAAAATATATACTGTGTGGTATGCATTGACACTCCTCATAATTTGCTCCTTAAACGGGGTAGCTGCGTCGAAGCACTGGGCCTACAAAGCTCCAAAGCGGCCTACAATTCCGAAAATTGAATCTGAATGGCCACGAAACCCTATTGACTATTTCATTCTAGCAAAACAAAAGGAGAACCAGCTAAATC
>CAJWKQ010000080.1 GCA_913041895.1 uncultured Verrucomicrobiales bacterium | reverse complement strand
AGTCAGTCCTTTAGCTAAGGCAAACGGCCTGATAGATGTTCCTCCAGAAACTACGATGGAAGAGAGCACTACAGTAATGGTGCTGCGTTGGGTCCTTTAAATTAGTTCCTTAATTTTTTCCTGAAACTTGTGATATAGCCCTCCGAGTATAATCAGGATAATGCCCATTCCGATAAATGTAAGTATGCGCGGTGCTCCATCAAGTCTACTGTAAGCAAGTAACATGAGGTTTGCCGTGGATGCCAACAGCACCACTAATCCGAATAGACGATGGGCGCGCTCGGGTGACCACAATCCAAGTCCGACCAAGGCAAAAGCGAGTACTCCCCAGCCAATGATGTCCCAATCTCCGGGCACCATGCTTGAGGTCCAAACCCATAGACTTAGGTTGATCAAAATAATGATCCCCAAGTTCACCCCAGGTTGTTTTTGGCTATCTCTGGTTATTTTCCGCCACGCGGTGTGAACCCCCAGTAAAATGACTAGGGCGAGACCATCGGCTGGTCGAGGGCTGTTCCAGTTCAAAACCGCGTGGATCCAGAATCCAATAATGCCAATAAGCAGAAATCCGCCGGCAACAATAAGCCGTTCATTTCGTTCTCGCCTTTGATGGGCCAGTCCATGGGCAATTGAGACAACGGTAAAGGCGATCAAAAGAAAATCTTCATGCACAAATTTAATTCCCCAAACCAGGCACAGAGTCCAGCCATAGAAAAAGTAGAGCTGAGTTCCCCCCTTTCCAAACTTTCGTAGGGGATGATTTTCATTTTCTATTAAGTTGCTGGAATGCAGTAAAAAATGGCTCATTAATAACATTACAACTACCGGAAAAAGCGTGGACCACATTTCCGGTTGCGGTACAAACATCTTGAGGGGTGCGATTAGAGCTGAGGTAATAACAAATGCCTGAGCCGCTATAATGGATGGAATGAGATTGACTTGTAGATATACGATACTGAGAGCAACTCCGATCAGGGGTAGAATCCATAATTGATATTCTTCAGGGATAAATTTTAGGGCCACAACCAGCCCGGATAAATTTGCTATGGCTTGCAGGACTATCCCATTGAGGTTGATATCAGCTTCGGATGTATGCAACCTCCCTGTAATAATATCGGGTTTGTGTTTAAGTAAAACACTTAGCCCAAGAGCGACTACAGCTGGGATAAGTGAAATCGTCCAGGTGTGTTGTGTAACGGGCATCACCAACTGAAGGCTCATTAGACAGACCGCGAAAAATAGTGTCACCTGTCCGAGTACATAGCTGTGGGAGCTTCTCAATGCGCAGGCATAAAGAGTGAAGATTATACCTCCTACGGTTAATGCCAGCGGGAAATTCAAGAACTCGAAATTCAGTAGGTGAAGCATCCATGCAACTGAAATAACACCCATGAATACGGCATAAAGAATCTGTGCTACATGGTTGTTAAAATCGCTCCAGAGACGGGGTTGAGGCTCATCGCTCTTGTTTTCATGCCTCTGGTGTAATTGTTGAGCTATGCAGGCAATTAAGAGCATTAAGGGAGCCTGCCAATATTCCAGAGCGAGGTTTTTACTGAAGGCAACAGTTAGCCAAATGACAAATCCACATATTGTATAGATTTTTGCAAAAACAAATACTGCACTAATCCTTATGGCTCGACTGACAGCGAGGGTAATCAACCCCAAGCCAGCCAAGGTAAGGCCAGCAATATCAGTGTGTTCTTTGACTACGGTCACAAAGCACGCAATTATTGCGATGGCGAATCCTATTACCGCAAAAAAATTGGGCATTGCATGCAATGGGTCGCGGTCATTGCGATCGATCTTCCATTTTCCAGCAACTATCCCGGCTGAGAGCATTAGCAAGCTGAAGAATATTCCCAGTCGTAAGGTCGGGGCGTAGTAATTCCCGTGGGTTTCTTTAACCGTTTCATAAAAAACCATAAGGACAAATACAACTCCGACGGCTCCGACAATTGCAGAGGCCCATTGCAGGATCCGGTTTTTTGTTCGCAAACCGAAGAAGAGGATTGTTACGCTTTCAGCTGCCAACAATAATCCGCGGTACTCGGCTATTTCCTTGAAAGTCATGACCGCCAGAGTTGCGAGTAAGGCCGACTTACCCAACATGATTTCACCAAACAGTTCTTCGGCGCGCAGTAGCCTTTTAGCGGCGAAATACAAGGCTAGTGTAATGCCACTAAAGATCAGGGGTAGTAACCAGTAATCGTCTCGATACTCGTGTACCTGCAGCATTAGAATGGTCATCAATGCAAAGAAAGCGCCGTTATTAAGATTCACAAAGGTGGCACGTTTAGCCGCGGAAAGTTGATCATTGCGTGATAGGAATCCTGCCACAGTGAAGATAATCCAAAAGACACCAAGAAAGGCGGTGTCTTGCCAAAAATCCAAAGCCCCCACTGCGTGCCCGAAGCGCCAGTAAGCAAAACCTCCGTAGGAAGTTATGGCAGCCATGAAGGATAGATTGGCCCAGCGGTTTCTGATGAGAAAGAAAAGTGTCGTTAAGGCCAGAGCAGCATTGGAAGCAAATATAAATATTACCTCCTGTTTGGTCGGGTCATGGTTTAAGGGGATATAGGAAGAGTAATACGCGCCTGCTACTGCAAAGAGTGCAATGACTTCCGATTTTTTTCGTGTCGCAAACCAAATGATAAAAATAGCCCACGCAGCCAATAATTCACCGGCTATAATCGGGCTTTTAATCAGTCCCAGCACTTCCGGGTTTTTGACAAAGTAGAGGGCATAGGTTGAGAAATATACTGCGGCCATGCCGCCGCCAGTGATTACTTCTGAGTAATTTTTTAGGAATTCAAATTTTCTATGTAAGAAAAGGCCCGCACCCATCATGCCGAAGCTGATGAGATAGAGCGTGGCGGCATTAATAAAAGGCCGAATTTCTACATCCAAACCTCTGTAGCCCATTTGGGCAAGATACGCGATGCCAGTGAGCACCATGACAACTCCGATTCGCACAAACCAAACCTTACCAAGTTGAAGTTCGAAGGAGGTTTTTACTTTTGGTTCTTCAGCTAACTTTTCGGTAGGCGTAGGCTCTTGTTCAGTAGGTATTTCAGTTTGAGGGTCCGTCTGTGCTGTTTGGGATGTTACTGGTTCTGTAGGTAATGTTTCTGATCCCAAATCGGGGAGTTTGGGTATGGGCTCTTTTTCGATGATGGAATCTTCTTTTTGTTGCTGTACTGGAACGGCGGGAAGTGACCAGTTTTTACCAGTTATTTTCTCAGAACTTTGATTGTCTACGGAATCTATAAGTGTAGGTTCCTGAGTTGTTAAATCCGGAGGGTCTATAAGAGTGTCTAAAACCGGTGGTAGATCCTCCATTTCAGGTTCAGTTTCCTTCGGTTTTTCGGGTGTAGTTTCAGATTCAAGATTTTGCAGTCGAAGATCGAGTGCTTTATTTCGTATTTCCTGATTTTTTTGATCTGATTCTAGTGACAGAATCCGGTTGTACAGCAGTATTAGGGGGATAGAGAAGAGCGATCCAGCGCATAGCAATGAGAAGATTATGTCTCCCATCAGTTAAGAATACTGGATTTCATGTGATTCGGAAAATTGAAATCATTAGCAAGATCATTGATTAATTCGATAATAAAACAAATCAACATATCCGGATATATTGATTTTATAATTGACCCATTGAATGGGGTTAGTATCTTTTTTTGAGTGAGGAAATCAGTCGTTGAGGATGAACTGCGGGAGCGGTTAGCCGAGCGCATTCTGTTTTTGGATGGCGCAATGGGTACGATGGTGCAGCGGCATGAATTGGAGGAGGGAGATTTTCGCGGCGAACGTTTTGCCGATCATCCGAGTGATCTAAAGGGCAACAATGATTTACTATCGCTCACGCGGCCAGACATTGTTCGGGATATTCACACTCAATTTCTTGAGGCCGGTTGTGATATCATCGAGACCAACACATTCAGCGCCACTCGCATTGGCATGGCCGATTATGGCCTGGAAGAAATCGGGAGGGAACTAAACGTCGCTTCGGCACAGTTGGCGCGCGAGGCAGTGGAGGCAATGCAGTCAAAAGATGCTTCTCGCCGTTGTTTTGTGGCTGGTGCGATTGGGCCTACCAATCGAACAGCGTCGATTTCGCCGGATGTGAATGATCCCGGATTTCGAGCAGTGACCTTCGATGATCTTGTGGCGGTATATCGTGAGCAAACCGAGGCCCTTATTGAAGGTGGTGTGGATATTCTATTACCCGAAACCACATTCGATACGCTGAATCTCAAGGCAGCATTGTTTGCGATTGAGGAAGTGTTCCTCAATCGCGGCGGACGGTTGCCAGTTATGGTTTCGGTGACGATAACTGATGCCTCTGGTCGTACGCTATCGGGGCAGACGACCGAGGCTTTTTGGAATTCTATCGCGCACGCGAAGCCTTTTACCGTCGGCATTAACTGTGCTCTTGGCGCAAAGGAGATGGCGCCGTATATCCGTGAGCTCTCACGCATTGCAGATACTTTTGTGCATTGCTACCCCAATGCTGGATTACCCAATCCACTGGCAGAGACGGGGTATGATGAAAGACCGGTTGATACTGCTGAAGCTCTTCATGATTTGGCAGCTCAAGGCCTATTAAATGTAGCTGGTGGTTGCTGTGGCACTACACCTGATCACTTGAGGGCGATCATTGCGTTGTTAAAAGAGGTAAAGCCGCGTGTGCCAAAATCGCTTTCGGCTTCGCTGCGGTTGAGTGGTCTTGAGCCACAGACGATCGGGGATCGTACCGGTCAACTGGCGATGGTGGGCGAGCGCACCAACGTGATGGGTTCGCCGAAGTTTAAAAAGCTCATCAAGGAAGGCGAGTTCGAGGCGGCGCTTGCGCTGGCGCGGCAGCAGGTGGAGAACGGGGCCAACGTCATCGATATTTGTTTTGATGAAGGCCTGCTTGATGCTGAGGCCTGCATGCGAAAATTTCTCAACCTGCTTGCCTCTGATCCAGATATTTCACGAGTTCCCATTATGGTGGATAGCTCCAAATGGAGTGTGCTTGAGGAAGGGCTTAAATGCCTTCAGGGCAAGGGCATCGTTAATTCTATCAGCCTCAAGGGTGGAGAGGAGGAGTTCCTAAGGCAGGCGGCCCTATGCCAACGCTACGGCGCAGCTGCTGTGGTGATGGCTTTTGATGAAAAGGGTCAGGCAGCGACTGTCGATGACAAGGTTGCTATTGCTGAGCGCGCTTATAAATTGCTCACCGAGCAGCTCGATTTTCCACCGACGGACATCATTTTTGATCTCAATATCCTCACTGTCGCCACCGGTATGGAGGAGCATAACAATTATGCGGTGAACTTCATTGAAGCTGTGCGGCAGGTGAAGGCGCGCTGTCCCAGCGCGCGCACGAGTGGTGGGGTAAGCAATATTTCGTTTTCCTTTCGTGGGAACAACGTCGTACGCGAGGCGATGCACTCGGCGTTTCTTTATCACGCCGTGGATGCCGGCCTAGATATGGGTATTGTCAATGCGGGTATGCTCGAAGTGTACGAACAGATTGATAAGGAACTGCTTGAGCACGTGGAGGATGTGCTGCTCAATCGTCGGCCCGATGCAACCGATCGGTTGATTGATCATGCAGAGCAGTTTAAGGGCATAAAAAAGGAAAAGGCCGCTGCCGAACAAAAATGGCGTGAAGAAGATGTGGCAGCACGACTAAGCCATGCTTTGGTGAACGGCATTACCGAATTTATTGAGGAGGATACAGAGGAAGCTCGCGCTGCCGCGTTGCGTCCCTTGGAGGTGATCGAGGGTCCGCTGATGGATGGTATGAAAGTCGTCGGCGAACTCTTTGGTGCAGGCAAAATGTTTCTGCCTCAGGTAGTGAAGAGTGCTCGTGTGATGAAGAAAGCAGTGGCGTATCTTACTCCATTTATGGAGGCAGAGAAGACCGATGACGATGATACGGGCGCCGGCACCTTCGTGATTGCAACGGTTAAAGGTGATGTGCACGACATTGGTAAAAACATCGTTGGTGTAGTGCTTGGGTGCAACGGTTACAAGGTGGTTGACCTTGGGGTGATGGTTGATTGCGATACCATTTTAAAGGCTGCTGAGGAGCATAATGCGGACATCATCGGCCTGAGCGGATTGATTACCCCTTCGTTGGATGAAATGATTTTCAACGCCAAGGAAATGCAACGACGTGGCCTGAACACGCCGCTTCTAATCGGTGGCGCGACCACTAGCAAAGCGCACACTGCCATCAAAATTGCGCCGTCATACAACGGAGTGACCTGTCATGTGCTCGATGCCTCGCTGGTGGTGGGCGTGTGCAACGATTTGCTCAGCGAAAGCCGTCGCGATGATTTCCGGTTGGAATTGGAGTCAGAACACGAGCGTTTGCGTGAGAAGTATGCTAGCGGTGAGGATGGTCGCAAACAAATCGTTCCGCTTGCCGCCGCGCGTGCAGCAGCACCCCAAAACGATTGGGAGACTGAAGAGATTCTCACTCCGAAAATCCTTGGCCTGCAACATTATGAATCTATTCCGCTAGACTTATTGGCGACTTACATCGACTGGTCGCCTTTTTTCTGGGCGTGGCAATTACACGGGGTATATCCGACGATTTTCAACAAGCCCGAGGAAGGTAAGGAGGCAAAGAAACTCTTCGCGGATGGTCAAAAAATGCTGGAGGATATTATTTCCAATCGGCGTTGCACTGCGCGGGCAGTAGCTGGGTTTTGGCAGGCCAATAGCGCAGGCGATGATGTGGAATTGTATGCAGACGATTCACGTGAGGAGCAATTGGCGACCTTTCATTTTCTGCGTCAACAACGACAGAAAAAGGAAGGTCAGCTGTGCAAAAGCTTGGCGGATTATATTGCGCCCAAGGCTAGTGGTGTCATTGATTACTTCGGCGGCTTTGTGGTGACGATGGGGCAGGAGATTGAAGATTATGCCGCCACCTTCCGCGATAGTGGCGATGATTACAGTGCGATCATTGTACAGGCCCTAGGCGATCGCCTCGCTGAGGCTAGTGCGGAGTATCTTCACAAACTGATGCGTGATCAGAGTGGTACTGGTATTAATGAAGGGTTTGCTGCGGGTACCAAGCTTGATGAGGACCAGGCGAAATTTTTGATCAAAGAAAAATACCGAGGCATTCGGCCGGCGGCAGGTTATCCTTCTTGCCCTGATCACAGCGAGAAGGTGACACTTTGGAAACTACTAGAAGTGGAGCAACACACTGGCGCTACTCTTACCACCAGTTACGCCATGAAACCGCCCAGTACTGTGAGCGGATTTTACCTAAACCATTCGGCTGCTAAATATTTCAACCTCGGTCTGATCGGCGAGGATCAAGTGGTGGACTATGCTATGCGTAAAAATATATCCCAAGCTGAAGCTGAAAAATGGCTGCGGCCCTATTTGGGTTATGATGAGAATTGAGTATAACAATGTGTGGGTGTTCGTACTAAACCGAATCGTTTATTGATGTTTTGTGTCGGCAATCAACAGTTCACCAAAAGCAGGCGATCTTTGCCACGGGGTGGTGAATCAAGGCTAGGGCTGAATAGTCAGATTACTTCGCCTACTTGCTCGGCTATGCAGTCAATAATTTTCTTGCTCCACTGATTGAGAACGTCTGGATTTTTTCCTTCCAAAAGCAACCTTACTTTGGGTTCGGTTCCAGAATAGCGAAGTAAAACACGCCCTCCATCAGGGCTGAGTTCAGATTCTGCTTGTCCTACTAAGTCAAGCACATCGTTAAGTTCTTCGAATGATTTCTTTTCGGTCACAATCAAGTTAGTGACTTTCTGGGGGAAGCGTGTCCAGCACTGGGCGAGTTCGCTTAACGATTTTTGTTTTGCAGACATGATGCGAAGGATTTGTAGGGCAGCTACTAATCCATCACCGGTAGTGGCATGGTCGCCAAAAATCAAATGACCGCTTTGTTCACCGCCGAAGTTAAAGCCTTCTGAAAGCATTGTATCGATTACGTTCTTATCTCCTACGGCAGTTCTCAGGACTTTGCCGCCCGCATCATTGACAGCTTTATCGAGACCCGCATTACTCATAACAGTGGATACAAGGGTGTTTTGCACGAGTGATCCTTCTGCGAGCATATCCAGTGAAGCGATGGCCATAATGTCGTCACCGTCGATGAGTTGGCCTTTTTCATCGCAAAGAATTACCCGATCGGCATCTCCGTCATGAGCAATGCCTATATCTGCACCATGCTCCGGAACCAATTGACATATTTTTTCCGGATACATGGAGCCACATCCATCGTTGATGTTTGTACCATCAGGTTTATTACCATACACAATTACCTTGGCGCCTAGTTCCCGAAGGACACAAGGGGTTGATTTGTAGGAGGCTCCGTGACCACAGTCCGCGACGATGGTTACACCCTCTAGGTTTTTTCTGCGCGGGAAAGAGCGTTTTGCGTATTCGACATAGCGCCCGAGCGCATCGTCAATACGAATTGCCTTACCAATGGCTTCAGCTGTTGGGCGAACATGATCGATTTCACCGCTGAATACCAAATTCTCAATTTGTTCCTCAATGGTATCGGCGAGTTTATAGCCATCGTGACTGAAGAACTTAATACCGTTATCATAATAGGGATTATGAGAAGCGGTTATTACAATGCCTGCATCGGCTCGTAGGCTATTAGTTATACGCGCTACACCCGGAGTTGGCAGTGGGCCAATTAATAGTACATTCACCCCCATGGAAAGGATACCACTTGCTAGGGCGTTTTCCAGCATGTATCCGGATAGTCTGGTGTCTTTGCCGATGACAATCTGATGTCTCTGGCGGCTGCGAGATTCGGGGTTAAGGTTCTTGAAGACATGGGCCGCTGACCGACCCAACTTTAGGGCTGTTTCTGCAGTGATTGGTTCCTCATTTGCCTTTCCACGTACTCCATCAGTACCGAAAATTTTATTCACTGGATGACTCATTATTATCAGCTGGACTTGGGTTTGAAAGGGATGGTGTTGGCTGTATTTCAGGTGTAGGTCGGGAATTATTGTTGGCGTTAGTGTAGGATAATCCCGCGGCAGTTTTAATGATGAACCACACCATAATGGCAAGCACAAGTGATAAGACTTTCAATAAAAAGTCACTCATTCCTTTGG
Organism: uncultured Verrucomicrobiales bacterium; assembly: GCA_913041895.1. Lineage (GTDB taxonomy): Bacteria > Verrucomicrobiota > Verrucomicrobiia > Limisphaerales > UBA1100 > UBA1100. The sequence continues at coordinate 3,827 of CAJWKQ010000080.1, read as the reverse complement.
GTTGTGGTTCTGTAGCCAAGACTATTTTACGGTTGTTTTAGGTCTGATTTTTTTCTCAATAATTGCGATTAATTCTCGGAAGGAATCGCGTATGCGGCTTGCTCGTGTTGCTTGCTTATCTGCAGTAGGGCTGCTGGCCTTTAGCATTTCATTTAAGAAATCTTTCAATTGATTGAGTTGTACCTGTCGGTATAAAGCTCCATTGTGGCTGTAGGAAATATCCCCGGTTTCTTCAGATACAATTACCACAATGGCATCGGTTTCTTCACTGAGTCCAATTGCGGCACGGTGCCTAGTTCCCAATGTATTATTAATGTCAATTCGACGAGTGAGCGGGAAGATACAAGAGGCATACATGATGCGGTCGCCACGAATGACTACCCCACCATCGTGAAGTGGTGAATTGGGGAAGAAAATGGAATCAAGCATCTCAGGAGTTAGGGCGCAGTCTATTAGAACTCCGCTTTTTGTTTCCTGATATATATCCACCGTACGTTCTATGGCGACAATACTGCCCACACGTTTTCGTGATAGTTGGTTGGCCGCCTGCACGATAGCTTCTACATCCAATGGACTATCTTCTTCGGAAGAAAAAATTGGGAGGTTGCCCAATTCAGCCAAAAGGCGTCTGAGCTCAGGCTGAAAGATGATCAGAATCGCTACAGTTGTGAACAGGAACAATTGTTGCAACAACCATCTCAGTACCTGAAGTTCCAACAAGGCAATCAGCGTAGTGAGTCCTATTAGTATCAGAAAGCCCAATACTACTGGCCACCCACGAGATTTTTGAAGAAATGTGAAGGCATAATATATACCCACGGCTAATGCGCTGATTTCTATGATTCCCCTAACAATCCACATCCAGTCCAGCTTAACCCACTCCCAAATGGTATTGATCCACTCCGGGATATCTGAGACCTGAGGAATTTCTGTTGCTAGAATGAATTGGAACGAATCCATTGCTAATTGATCGCTGCCCAAACCTGCAGGGCTTGCACGGTCTCTCTTACGTCATGCACTCGAACGATTGCACCTCCGGCTTGGGCTGCACGACAGGCGCTGGCCAAACTACCCGGCAGGCGATCATCCACTACGGCTTCAGTGAGATCTCCTATGAATGATTTACGCGAAGTACCCACCGCTAAAGGCCGCTCCATTTTTGTAAGCTGCTCAAGTCCTTTCAGCAATGCCAAATTATGTTCAAGTTTTTTTCCAAAGCCAATACCCGGATCCAAAACTACTTGTTCCAGGCTCATCCCCCAATCGGTCCAACGCTCCATGCGGCAATAAAAGAATGCTTCGACGTCATTTAGCACATCCTTGTATTCCGGATTTGTTTGCATGGTTTTTGGGTTGCCTAGCATGTGTGTGGCTATATATCCCGAGTTCGTTTCGGCTGCAAGTTGCCACATAGTTTCTTCCTCTCGGTTGGCGGCAATATCATTAATAATAATTGCACCAGCACGTAAGGCTGCTTTGGCAACGCTGGGCTTTTGTGTGTCAATGGAGATTGCAGCCTCAGTTTGGCCAGCTAGTTTTTCTATCACTGGTACGACTCTCTTTAATTCTTCCTCTTCACTGACTGGTTTTGCTCCTGGCCGGGTGGATTCGCCACCAATATCCAGTATGGCTGCCCCTTGGGACTCCAGTTGGAGCGCATGAGACACTGCAGATTCGGTAGTTTCATAATATCCGCCATCTGAAAATGAATCAGGGGTAACATTAACAATACCCATAACAATAGGTGTGTGAGGAAACTTCCACACGCGGTCGACAGTTTGCCAAATCATGATTTAGTAACCGCCACTATCAGGAGCTTTTTCAATCAGCTCAATCTCGTACCCCTCTGGAGCGTCAATAAAGGCAAAGCCTCCGCCAGTCTCTTTCATGTGTGGTCCATCTGAATATTTCATTCCAAGGGTCTGAATATGTTTCTCAAACTCATCCAGACTTTCCACTTCAAAGGCTAGGTGAGTGAGGTCTTCCTGAACTTGGACACCCCCACTGCTTGGATAGGAGCAGATTTCGATTTCCTCTTCACTGTTCGGTGTAGCCAAAAAAACCAGTTCTGAACCTCTAGGGGATTTGTGGCGTCGCGTCTCTGTGAGTCCTAAGATCTCAGTATAAAACTTTATAGTGCGTTCCAAATCATCTACGCGATAACGTGTGTGCAGTAGTTTTTTAACTATAGCCATGACCAAATGATGCCAATGGCTTGAGGTATTCGCAAGACCAGTCACACTTTCTTTACCCGTTTGCGCTTGATTCAGGTGGGCAGAGATGAATGAATCGGGTTTCCGGTATGTTGCGATTGGTCGGGTTATTTTTATTGATATGTATTAGCCTTAGAGCTGAGCTTGCTGTCCCTGCCCTAGTGGAAACTCGAGGGATACCTAAAATTTCCGATGAACTGGCTAGAAAAATAAAGCCATATCTTAACATTCGCACAACCCAATTTCAGGATTGGCAGGTATCAGGTGCCGATGTCACGGTTTTGGTTACCTTCCGGCCTGAAAAAGGGCAGGTAAATCAACTTCACGTGCTAAATAAGCCGAGAGAGAAGCCGCGGCAAATTACTTTTGGCAGGAATCCTGTGCGGAGGGCTGTGCTTAACCCGTTAAATGATAGATCAATAATATTCCTACGGGATGAAGGCGGTAGCGAACGGTATCAAGTTTTTCATTTTGATTTGGCCACAGGAAAAACTATTAGGGTTACCGATGGTAAAAATCGTCATACAGGAATTCATTGGTCGCCAAAAGGTAATCAAATTGCATACTTTTCTCCCAAACGCAATGGTCGGGATAATGACCTTTACGTTTCAGATCTAAGCCGTCCTGAAAATGAAAAGTTACTAATTAAATTAACTGGAGGCGGTTGGGGGATTGAGGATTGGTCGAGTGATGGGCGCATGATTTTGGTTATGGAGTACTTGTCCATAAATGAATCACGCATTCATATTGTTGATGCGCAAACAGGGGTCATTTCGTCTCTTACTCCAAAGCTAAAGATTCCCGTTAGTTACCAGAATGCCCGTTTCGATCCAAATCTGAGAGCTGTTTATTTCACTTCTGATGACGGGTTTGATTTTCAGCGTTTAACGCGCCTTGATTTAGAAAGTGGTGGGTATCGCTACTATCTGCCTCAGTTAAAATGGGATGTGGAATCCATGGAGGTTTCTCCTGATGGTAGAACTTTGGCAGTGGTGGCCAATGAGGGAGGTGCAAGTAGGTTGCGATTATTGAATGCTAACAGTGGGGTAGAAATATGGGAGGCTGCAAGTCCACAAGGAGTGATTAGTACGCTTAGATGGGGCTCAAAAGACGAGTTGATGTACGGGTTGAGTTCAGAACTGTTGTCGGGGCAGGTTGTTCATTGTGATGTAGAAAGCAATGAGAGGCTGAATTGGATGAAAACGGGTTTGTCCGGTATTAACATAGATCGCTTGAGTATTCCCGTGCGCGAGGAAATGCGTAGTGCTGATGGAAGCAGGTTGGATGCATGGATTTATCGTCCTGGACGGATAGTTAATGGCCGTTTTTTGCCTACCATACCCGTTCGACCTTTGCCGGTGGTCATATTGTTCCATGGAGGTCCGGAAAGTCAGTTTCGGCCGCGTTTCATGGGGAGGTACAATTATCTGATTTCAGAGGAGAAGATCGTCATCATTTGCCCCAATATTCGAGGATCCCGTGGTTATGGAAAAAAATTTTTAAAAGCGGACAATGGTCGCGAACGAGAGAAGGTGCTATTTGATATAGAGAAAATCTACAATGCAATTGCTGCAGACCCATCTTTGGATCAAAACCGTATCGCTGTCATGGGCG
>CAJWKQ010000079.1 GCA_913041895.1 uncultured Verrucomicrobiales bacterium | reverse complement strand
TCCTTGGCCTTCTCCTTGGCCTTCTCCTTGGCCTTCTCCTTGGCCTTGTTCCTGGCCTTGTTCCTGAGCATTAGCTTGTTGTTGTTGGTCCAAAAGTTCTAATGCTCTTGCAAATTGACGATTCTTCTTTTCAGAGGCTGGATCTTGATTCTCTTCTTTCTCCTTTGGATTCTTTTGACTCAATTGCTGTTTAACTTGGTCTGCCTTGTCTTTAAGATCTTTTTTAACCATATCCATGATCTCCTGCTCAGACATCAGGTTAATCTCAAACAAATCAGCTACCTTTTTGACAAATGTCTTATGCTGATCGGGGGCGTTAACGTGCCATTCTGAAATAAAGACCTCAAAACTTTTGTCCTTCATCTTGGCACCTCTATTAACATAACGAACTGCAGACCATTGATCCGGTGATTCTATTAGCAACTTGAAAATCTGATTTGAAACCACATTACCCAAGTTTCTCGTATCGTTGACCGGCTTGGAGCGTAACTCCTCAGCATTTTCGATGTACCATTGCCCCAAGGATTTTCCTCCGGGCAATTGCCGATCTTTATCGCCGATCAATTTCTGAAAATAATTCTCGTGAAAACGAGCAGGAAATCCATCCACAGGAGCAAACTCCTTCCAGGATTTTGAAATAGTCTTTAGTACATACATCGAAGCCGTTTCACAAAGCGCTTCACTAAACCAAGCATTTTTTCCCGTTGTCCCTCCCATGTTTACAGGAACATGACACAATTCGTGCCCAAACTGATAGGCATATTGCGACCAGGAAGTCCCACTGGTAGATAACCATATTTGGAGCTCCCCTTCTTCAGTCGGTTCAAATATAATATGAGGCGGACCGTTATTCTCCTGATAGACCTTCACGGCAGGAAACTGATTCTCCGGAAAATGCCGGATAAAAACATCTGCCACAGAAAGGAGAACCGCTTGAATATCCTCAGGCTTTGCCTTCCATTTGTCGTTATTAACGATTACATCAAAGGGAAACTTCGCCGAAACAATTTCCGAGCCAGAAGACTTCTGACTTCCTGAACCGCATCACGTACCCCCTGGACTAAACTGCCCCGTTTTACCGGCAACCTGACCTATTCCCTCTTTTGGCTTCTCGCCGCCTCCTTGCTTCGGTTGATCTCCTCCCTGCTTCGGTTGATCTCCTCCCTGCTTCGATTGATCTCCTCCCTGCTTCGGTTGATCTCCTCCCTGCTTCGGTTGATCTCCTCCCTGCTTCGGCTGATCTCCTCCCTGCTTCGGCTGATCTCCTCCTGCATTCGCACGATCCAAACGTTCATTGTGCCTATTAGCCCTCTCAATATCCATCTGGGGTTTCTGGAACCGCTGATCCGGATTTGCCAACGGATTACCTCTGAATTTTGACCTTTTAGCAAACAGCCACTCTGTCAGCTGCAGTTGAGCCTCAATATTTCCCTTCTTGGCGGCTTGCCGGCACATTTCTAATGCCTCTGGAACCTTGCCAATATGGTAAAGTCTTTTGGCATTTTCCAACGCGTTGAAGTCTGCTCCATCCAACTGAATGGTAAGTCGACAGAAAACCAATACGAATAAAATCGTTGCGTTATATTTTTTCATCGCCTCATGCCTCCCAGTAATCTATCACAGTTTGCTCAAGATTTCCTTTGCTTTTGTTTCGGCTCCCTTGATTTCAGCCCCACTCAACTCCTTTTTGATTCTATTGAGATGAATATTGGCCCTCACAGCATTGGCTTTTTGTCCTGAGGCCTTTCTCGCTTGCTCACGAGCAACATACGCCCACATATACGCTTCAACTGGATCAGTCGTGCGTCCTGCTCCACTCGCCTGCTGCTGATTTGATTGCCCCTTTTGTGCCTGTTGCGCCATCTGCTGGGCTTTTTGCGCTGCAGCCTTTGCTGCGGCCTGCGCCTTCTTTGCAGCTGCCTTTTCTCCCGGATCATTCGCCGATTGAGACTTCTCTCCAGCTTTCTCTGCGGCTTGCTCCAACGCCTTGGCCGCATCAGCCAGTTCTTCTCCCATCGCCTGCATCTTCTCCTCGGGCTTCATTGCAGGATTCTTCATCGCCTGAGCTCCCTTCTGCGCTGCCGCTTTCAATGACTCTCTGGCTTTTTTTAATTCCTCAGTTGCCGCAGCTGCCTTCGCCTGCTGCGCATCCTCCTGAATCTTAGGCACCTCTTGCTCGGCCATTTTCTGGGCCGCTTCCATCGCAGCTTTTACATCCTGATCACTCGCCTGCTGCTGATTTGATTGCCCCTTTTGTGCCTGTTGCTGATTGTTATCGAGTTCATCCAACTCAACTTTTGCGTTGTCCAAGGTATCTTCTGCTATATCACGCAACTCATTCTGCATAACAGGATTGTCTTTAAGCTTCTGCTCAAGTGCCTTGATCTGATCAGCAGGAGACATATTTGCGAGCTCTAACACCTCTTCAAGTGCCGCAAACTCTGCGTCCAATCTTTCCTTAATACCCAGCTCTGCTTCTTTTTCGCGCAAGCCTGCTCGAGTCTTTTCACCTTCACCATTTTCCAGATTCTCATAATGTTCAGCCAGTTGATCTAAAGCTTGCGTCAGTTCGTTTTGATTTCGAGCTGCTAATTCGAGTGAAGCATGCTGTTCTTTGGAAGCTATATTGGAAACTGATTCTTCTAACGCATTTTTTGCATCTCGAGGTGGTTTATCTAGCATGGCCACTGCATCATCTACATCCCGAGCTCTTTCACGACCCTCCTCTTGTTTCATATCCTGAGCATTTCCGTCCCGACGCAATACCTCTTTCATCTGTTCAATCTTCTGATTGAGCTTTTCTTGCCGGCTCAATAGCTCCTTAGCCTTGTCCGTTTCCGGCATATCTTGCTTAGCGACCGACTCAGCGATCTCATTTGTCTCCTTTTCCAGTCTCTTTGCAACTTCAGCTAAATTTCCCAAACGCTCTGAAATTTTTGGTGCAGCGATTTGCAGAGCCTTGCGAGCCTTAGATTGATCCTTTGCACTCAGTTCACGAGTTTGCTTAAGATTCCCACGCAATTTTTCCAGAGAACCTGAAACTGGAATCAATGTACGTGGCGGCTCAGTTCTGGCAGACGCCACTAGGGCAAAGAACCCAATTACAACAAAGATATGCAAAAAAACTCGGTTCAACTTTAGCTATTAGTTTGAAGTTTTACTTTCGTTGGGTTCGCCAAAAAATCCAGCCTTGGCCTGCCGCATTTTCATCTCTTGGCTCACATCTTTCACTGCAGCTCCCCTAACAAGATCGCTCAATTTCCCCTCTCCCGCAAGGCCTGCCTCACGAAGTTTTTTGGGTGATGTTTTTAACTTTCTAGCCAACCATAACCAATCACGCGGGCGAAGAGAGTTAGCATCGGTAGACTTTTGCTCCCAACGTTCCCGATTGGCCAAACTTTTTGCCGATTCTTCCAAAAAAGCCAACTCATGAGCAACCTCAAGAATAGTAAGGGCATCGATAATCCCTTCAATTTGAGCTTTAACTTCCTTCTGATTCCGCCCTGCCTCAACCCCTTCACGCACCGCTTCAATCGCTGCTGCCGCCTGCGCAACATCACTTACAAAGAGAGCGCTACTGGCTTTGCCAGATTCCTCCATACGTGCGCGCCCACGGAGACCTTCTTGAGCCACGATCCATTCCAAATCTAGCAGTTCGCCGGCTACGGCCAGCTTTGCTTGTGCTGAAAGGACATTTTTTCCAGCTTCAATTGCTTCGGCTAAATTTTTCTCAGCCTCTTCGTTTGCCTCCAATGCATTTATAAGTCGCCGCACTGCATCGGCCGTACTTCTGACAGAATTCTCCAGTTTTTCGTGAGCTTGAGAAGCATCTTCAGCTAATTCGCGGGCTAAGGGCCGTAGAATATCGCGGGCTTCTGTGATAGTCTTACTCCATCTTAGCCCCAATGTGAGAAGGGTGCTATCGGGCTTTTTACCTTTAGTGTGCTTTGCGATCAGTGTTTCATGAACTTTTTTTAGATCATCATGCAGCGAATGAAGTACTTTACTTCTATCATCGTCCAGCCGGCTCGCCAGTTCTTTCAACACATCTTGAGCTGTAGCCAGCTCTTTACACGCACTGGCCTGGCGACGTAACAGTCTAGCCCAAACTTCATCGTCTGTATCCTTATCCCTTGCGGCAACTCGATGCATGCGCTCAGCCGCTAGTTGAATATAATCAAGCAAGTCGATAGCGACTGCAGCCTCATCGGCCGCAATCCAAATCCTAGTAGTATCTTTTAGACCATTGTTAGCCAAACGAACGCTCTTCAATGTATCTGGAAGAAGCTCAAAGTGAGTCTTTACCCGCGGATCTACCACAATCCCTTCAAGGGGTATCAGGTGCATTTGAACGCGTGGGAACCAATCGGACTCTAAACGTACGCCCAAGCGCCCAATCAAGCCAAACCCAGCTATTTCCCGGCCAGGTCGGGCCTTGCGAATGGCCGTTGGCATCCCCCCCACTGCTTGTCTCCAAGAGGCTTTAGCCTCACCCAACTTTTCCAGTGCCACCAAAGCTTTAGCCTGTCGGGCTGCGTCCTCGCCTGGCAAGAGAAGGCCCTCCGGTTTATCAGGCAAAACGTCGCAAAAATCCAGTGACTTTGTAACAGCAGTGTTTAAACGCTCTACCCAAAGCCTGTACTCATTCAACAGTCCAATACGTTCGACCTCAAACAAAGCGGAATCCACTTTTACACGGACCGGCCGTGACTCAGTTCGACTGCCTCTACGATCAACCACGGCAATTTTAGTGAGTACTGTATCGCCAACCTTTACACTACGCTTGAGCAAATCCCAATCCAGCTTTACCACAGAGTTTGTAATCAAGGGTTGATTAAATTGGTTTGTATAAATTGGTATCCAATCAGCCTTATCAGCCTTGAAGAGCTGTTCCCACCGAGCCAACCCAACATCATCTTTGACTTCCCCAACAATGGAAACAAAATCCTCTGGCCTAGCAGTGACTTCGGCCCCCGGCTGTTCTAACTCCACAGTTGGAACTAAATCAGGTTCTGCATTAATCGAATATTCCACTGGAGATTTATTACCCAGTTTTTCAGCTGTCATGAGATTTATCTTGTAAGCACCACTTTCCAGCAGAGGTAGATCCAGAACCCACTTTTTTCCCCCTTCACCCTCTACAAAATCCAGCTTATTGGTCGCCGTTTCACTTACCAAATCCATCACCGCCGTTGCAACTTTCTGATTGAGGTGTAGGATCAATTTAACTTTAGTTTCCGTTAACGCTGATATATTTCCATGGTCCTCCTCCATTGTAACTGGAGCACGACCTATGTACTCGGGATAGGCATATGTTTTCTCATATCTCACTACTCGCGGTCGTTCCCGACTGATTAATGTATACCGACGGCTTACCGCATCCCCTGCATGAACCCGATAGGTAATATCCTGTGACTCAACCGCTATCGTAGTCGTGTACTCATCCTTCGCATCCGGGTTGTTGGCCGGAACAAATAAAGCTTTCTGAGCACTTTCACCTGAACGTTCAACCAGCAGATAAGGAGGTTTTTTGATCTTGGGCCCTTGTACTCCAATACGAATCTGTATCTCGTCATTTTCGGGAACTGCCGCGTTTCCTTCTTGAGGTGATAAAATCAAGATTCGATTTCGCGAAACACGGTCAATATTGGCAGTAGGCATTAACGCACGTAGCAACAAGGTGCGACCCGATTCGGATGCTGCTAACACACCGGTAAGCAAAATCACGAATATCACAGAAACCAACCAAGCTTGCACCAGTTTGACAGGCAACACCTTCTTTACCAGTATAGGTGCCAGGCCCTCAATTACTGTTTGCTGTGACTGTGCACGAAAGGCATCGGACTCATGTTCACGTTGTTCCTCAGCAAGCTCCACCGCAGAAAGCAGTTTAGATTTAAGACTTGGCTCCTCTCTTTCAAGCATAGCAGCCAATTCACGCTCACCGATCACCTTTAAAAGCGGCCGAACACACATAATCCAAGTGATGATGATCACAAAGAGATACACGACACTACTCAGTACATACCGCGTACGGTCTTCCATTACTACAAAGTAATCAAATACCGAGTGGAGAAGTAATCCCCCTAGCAACGACAATAACACACAACAAAGACCACGCAGAAATACCAACCCGCGAAATCGCCCGCGGAATTCCATTAATTTGGAATGGATAACAGGATTGAGCTTTGATTCCATTAAATCTGAACTATCTCTAAGAGGGAACCTACAACGAAATTGAATTTTTGGAAAGGAATGACACGCTTCTTATCCCCTCTAATGGACAGCGGACGTTGTATCGGTCTAATATGCTCGCTGTGCAAAGTATACCAACAAGTTGCGGCGTTATGTTTCTCTCAGGCATGACATTGTTTCCAAACACTCAACTACCTTTGCGCATTTTTGAGCAACGCTATTGTCTAATGCTGGCTGAAGCATTGGAAGACAGCCGTATGTTTGCTATCGCAATGGCGCCTCCTCAAGAAACCCCTAATACCCCCATGCCCATAGTTGGACTAGGAATGGTAACCACCTGTGTTCAACAAAAAGACGGCACTTCAAATCTGCTGCTTACAGGTATCCAACGGATTCGTCTCCTCAATGTGCTACACGAAACCCCATTTCAGGCGCACTCCATTGAACCCGTGAATTCAATTAATGACACCATAGAGCCAGAAGAAATTGTAATTCGGGAACTAATAGACATTTGCGAATCACGAATCCCTGAAGCACAACATCAAGTTCTGGAAATGCTCAAAGAGCTAAAACTCTTGGATGAATTGACCAACCAAATCTGCACGCTCTTTATTGCATCATCTAATGCAAGGCATGAGCTGATGCAAACTTTAAGTTTGCGAGCTCGCGTAGATAAACTCAAAAGACTTTTAACTCCCCCAGCTTAGTTCATTTAACTAAACTAATCCCTTTACCCTTCGCATTACCCACTCAGCAGTTAGCATTAACATAATCGGGACAAACCACCAGTAACTCTGCCAAAGTTGGGTTTCACGAATTTTCTCGCGACGGTCAGAAGCCGGACCTAGGACATCTAAAAGACGTTTCATATCTTCCTCACGGTAATATTCGCCTCCGGTTTCCTTTGCTATTTGGCGCAGCAAAAGTTCATCACAACTGAGTCGCCCAAGCTCCCCAAAGGGATTGGAGGATACCGTAAATGCAGTACTAGCCTTAATTGCCCCTTCAGGCACACCAGCTATGCGCACATGCACTTCGTGATCACCAGGCTCTAGTGGAGCAGTTTCACCCCAGAACGAAAAAGATTCTGGATCATTTTCCAGAGGCAAAACTTCAAAGACACGGCCTTCTCTCATTATCACCGCTTCAACTTTTAGGTTTGGTTGTCTAAACAAAGCTGGATTCATAACACGGACTCTTATTCGTGCCGTCTCACCCACTTCATAGCTGGTAGGGCCCGAATCCAGCATGATATAACGATCTTGCACACTGAACGGAGGCTCCATGATACCCTTGGCCAGTTGGTTCCAATACTGCTGATGATGCATATCCCCCACATTCAACCGCCAACGCCATGATTCATCGAAAGCGGAATAAAGAACACGACCTGCCCCAGGGCGTCCACGAACAAGCCCTGGCAATTCATCCTCTCCGACTTCCACATTCAGTAATGTTTCTGACGCGGGAAGGGCTTCGGTTACAGCTACCCAACGTGGGCCTGGTAATTCATTCCATATTTTTTCATTGGCCGCAGGATCATCATCAAGTTTAAGGGAGTTGCTAGCTCCGAGATTTTTGGGAAAACGCAGGCGTGCACCCAAACTACGCAATTCAGTCAGACCTACAGCAGCATGTTTAACCGGCAATATGCTTTCAACCGGCGTGCCGCGAAAGGTGCCATAACTCTCCATACGACCGTCTATAAAGATCATCCCACCACCATTAAACCGCACAAACTGGTTAAGCCACAAAAGTTCAATATCTCCAAATGCCGCCGCTGAAACATCTCCAATAATAACGAGTTGATACTGAAACAACAAATCACGCGTGGCGGGGAACCGCCCCAGCCCGTTTCCCCGTGGCCCAAGATCAAGCCTGCCTCCAGCCCACTGACCGAGAACAGTATTAACTTCCCAACGATCATCTCTCTCAAGAAGGTTACGGAGATAACGAAACTCCCAGCGAGGCCGACCATCAATTAGCATTATCCTGGGCTTCTGAGTAACAACATTTACACGCAATGTGCCCACGTTGTTGTTATCCTTGGATTCTCCTTCTATTGGAGGGATAACCACATCTAACTTGAGCGGCAAATTTACATAGCGAACATCCCGATTTTGGCGGGCCTGTGCAGTCCTAACGATTTCCTTGATGTCAAAAGCAAAAGGAAGTTTTCGACGCTTGCCCGCAGTGACAAACTCTCTCTCCCATACCACTCGACCTTCATGCTGAATACGCACTGTAAAGGGCTTATTCGGATCCATCCCGTCATGTAGGATAATGTCTCCAGCCAACTCCGCATCCTTGTATATGGAACCAGGAGACTCCACTTTCAACACAGCCAAATCCCGCGCTGCTTCAACTGCTCCCAAACCTACAATATGCACGGCAACACCACGGTCCTTTAGCTGGCTAGCCATTGCTAAAGGGGAAGCTCCTTCCACATTGTGTTGGCCATCAGTGAAGAGCACTACAAAGAGTTTCTCAGCAGGATCTTCTGAAACCGCTCCCTCTATGAGGCCAGTGCTCAAGTCGGTTATCATATTGGTCGCACTCACTGGAAGAGTAATAGGAGGCGCATTTGGATCCTTTTGACCCTCAACATCTTGATTCTCCTCTGCAGTTCCTTCATTCCCGATATAATCTGGAGTCCATAGTAGCTGAAAACGACGGGCAGTTAGCGCTAGCAATTCGACATTATGTTCAGCAGATAGTTGACTCACAAGACCATCTGCCCCTCCAAGGAGTTGACTCTCTAATCGCTGCCAGCGCGGGGTACGATCGAAACGTTCGACCGCAGTACGGGTTTCCGGATTCAGTTTTTCCATCCCCTTGGGAAGCAGTTTACGTATCTCCTGTTCCCATTGGTCAATCTTGGGTTTGAGGGCAAGCAGTGCGGCCTTATCAGCCTTGTCGTTTTGTTCAGGGTCAGCCTTATGAAAAGGTTCAACAATTTCAGAATTAAAGAGGTCATTCTCTTCTTTGCCCCATCCTTCGATCTCTATATCTTTGAGAGATTCTGCGGTTTGTTGCGCCAACGCCTTTGCTTTTCCTGCATGCTCAGGAAAGTTGGCCATAATATCACCCGCCATGGCGACGAGAACCCGCCTAAGTTGACCCAAATATACAATCGCATCAGCAGCATCCATCTCATTGCCAAACCCTTTAACCCAACCCAACCGGTGCATGATCCGCAGCTTCCGAGATGTTCCCATCTGCTCGTCAGTTGCCTTCATGCTAGCAGAAGCATCAACATACATTAGCACCCGAGCAGTCGTACCCACCGATGTTCGATACTGGATAACCGGCCCAGCCAACATCATTACCACCATCAACACTGTGCCGGCTCGTAACAGTGGCAATACCCAGAGTCCCGTAGCTGCACGACCAAGCAAATCCCCACGATAAATCCACAAGGCTAAAACCATCGCACCTAAAGCAATAAGTAAAGCCACCCACCAACTTAAATCACCCGAAAAATAAAGGCTCGAACTTTCAGTTGACTTTGCAGCCAAAATGAAATTAGAGGCAAGCATGTCCATAATTAACTTAACCCGATATTCGTTGGCGCGCCATACGGCGCTCCAACCAAAGCTCGAAAAATAAAATAGCGAACACCAAAGCGAAAAGAGGTTTCCAAATTTCTTGGCCGAAACGACGAGATCGATCGAGTTTGCGGTATTCCTCAAGATCAGCCACTAAATCTGCTCCCATAGAATCCGCCATTTCCAGACGCTCTTCCGCTGTAAGTTGCTTCAAATCACTTTCGGTGCGCTCAGTATTCACAACAAAATGGATGGCCTCCCCTTCTGGCCCTGTCATCTTGTATAAGCCCGGAGCTGCCGTCTCATCAAAGGTTGCAACTCCACGTCCTGCGCGAGGTTCAATCGGGCGTGTATGCTCCTCACCTCTAGGATCGAACACAACGACCTCTCCGTCTGCAGCAGCAAGAGGAAAATGAGCGACAGCTTTCTGCCTAACCCCAAGATTTCGCGGAGGCATCACGGAAGAGGCCAAATAAGTGCAGAGCCTTTGGACAAAAGGCACAAAAACTTCCCGCATGGGCAAGGTAGTCCAAGCATCATCACAAGTGGTTGCGCAAAAAACAATACGGCCATTGCCCCATTTTTTTTCTGTCAAAAAAGTATCACCCGTTTCAAATCGGGCTACCGAACGCACTAGGTCATTATCTGGATCCTCAATGGTTTTGTGCCATTTGTTAATTTCGATTGATGCCAAATCACCATTGCGGGGATTACTGAAAATCTCCAAAGCTGGATGATCAAAACGTTGAACCACCACACGCGTAAATGGTTCTGGATCATTCTGCTTGTCTACCAATTTTCCTAACCGAGTTGGCAAAAGGCCATATGGCAGTAGTTGCTCATTATACCACTTTAGGTCGATTTTATCTCCTCCAAAAATTAAAAGCCCGCCACCGTCCTTAACATATGTTTGCAGATCGTCTAGCTGTCCTAATTTCAAATAAGCCACGTTAGCCATGAGGACTACTCTGGCTTCTCCAATGGACTTTGTGCTGAATTCTGTCGCTTTGACAACTCGCGTTTCCAGTAAGTCCTCCATACCTCTCGCCCCTCCCGCCCGAAATGGCTGTAAGGCAATCTCCAAAAAATCTGTTTCTCCCTTTAGAGGTTCGTCATTTGGATCTCCGTTGACAATCAGAATTGGGACTTTGTCCCACACAGGAATACTTGCCCGATAAATATTGTCAGCCTTAAGAGTGTCGGCTTCAGTAAACACCTCAACTACGTGAGAACCGGGAGCATCAAACTGATGGCTAAAGCGTACTTGTCGGCGCCCGCCGGCCTCCAGCGGGATAATTTGTTGATCTATCTCTTTACCATCAGCGCGAAAAATCACCCTAAGAGAATCGTGATTGCGTTCCCCATAATTTCTCAAAGATGCCTGTACAGACAGCTTTTGATTTACTCCTAGAAGCAATCTGGAAAAAGACAGCGTCTCTACACAAACATTCTCTCGTCCCTCCGCCCCCACGTGAAAAAGTGTCAGATTAGGGGGGACCTTAAGTCCTTTAAGTTGTTTACATACACGCGTACGTAGCGCAGCCTCTCCTTCCTCAGTAGGCCAACTGGTTCGCTGAAAATCACTAACGATCACTATTTCCCGCTGTGGATGATTCATTGAAATCAAATACTCAGCCCCTTTTTCCAATGCCGTACTGACTTTAGCTTGACCGAATCCAGCCGAGATTTCCGAGATTTCCCCAGCAACTGCCTCAGTGTTAAAAACCGGCACATCATACAGAGGCAAATCTGGATCACTCATAAGAATAACATTCACATCGGATCCTCTCTTGAGCTCTTCAATAATCTTCACCGCACCGTCTCTTGCCTTATCGAAATTGGCCCCTCCGGCCGCCTGAAAATCCATGGAGTAACTGTTGTCCAAAAGCACCAGCAACGAGGCCTTCTTATCAGCCCAAAGAACTGTTGAACCCTTAAGGATTGGCCTAGCCATACACAGCGCCAACAAAACCGGAATGGAACAACGCAACAGCATGAGCAGCCAATTTTCAAACCGAAGCCTACGTTGCTGAGACTTAAGGGTAATCTCTATGAGATGCATAGCACCCCATTTAAGTTCACGATGCCGACTCTTGCTAATAAGATGAATAAGAATCGGTATCGCAACAGCAGCGACCCCGCCCACCAATGCAAGATTCATGAAGCTCATACCACTCCTTGTCTCATTCTTAGAAATCGAGCCAAACTATCAGTCAATGGTTCGTGTGTGCACATTGGCACCAAATCAATCCGATGGCGTTGGCACCCCAACTTCAGTGCTTCCGTGAACTTAGCAAAGTTATCGAGATATGCTGCCCGAAAACTGGCCGGATCCACCATACGAAATTCAGCAGCCCTCTCCAAATTTTCAAACCTTGTCCATGCATCAAAAGGAAATTCAACTTCATCCCGATCCATCACATGAAAAATTACGACCTCATGTGAAGCATGACGGAAATGCGCGACAGAAGCCAATAGGCTCTTCACATCTGTGAAGCAATCAGACAGAATAAAAATCATCCCACGTTTATCAATTCTCGGAACTATATCATGAAATACTCTTGAAATATCGGTTTCATCACCCGGCCGAGTTTTCAACATTTCCTCATACAGGATACGCAAATGACGAGTACTTGAGCGTGGAGGAATATGGGAGCGAATCTTGGTGTCAAATGTCATTAACCCAATGCTATCACTCTGTTTCATGATGATGTGCGCCAAGCATGCAGACAACTTGATAGCATACTGTAGTTTCGTTATTCCGCTTTCACCTTTGTAACCCATGCTGCCGCTAGCGTCCAAAAGCAACATAGCTCGCAGATTCGTTTCCTCTTCATATTCACGCACGTAATAGCGATCTGTTTTTGCGAATACCTTCCAATCCACTCTTCGAATTTCATCACCTTGCACATACTCACGATGCTGAGCAAATTCCACACTAAATCCTTTGTGAGGAGATCTATGCTGACCGGTTATGGCACCTTCTACTGTCTGCTTAGCCATCAACTGAAGGTTGACGATGCTCTGCAGTTCCTCTGGCTGCAATATGTCGTTGATAGAAGCCATTAGGCACTCAACTGAATTACAGAAACCTCATCTATAAAGTTGCACCGGCGGGCTGCTGCGGAACTGCTTGAAGAACCTTATCAATAATGTGATCAACCGTAATCCCTTCAGCCTCCGCATTAAAGGTGGGTACGATACGATGCCGCAACACAGGATGAGCCAAAGCCGCTATATCTTCCGGTATCACATTGGGCCTTCCTTGCAGAATAGCGCGAACCTTGCCTCCCATAATAAGCTGCTGACATGCGC
>CAJWKQ010000078.1 GCA_913041895.1 uncultured Verrucomicrobiales bacterium | reverse complement strand
ATAGGGATCATAACTTTCCAAACCCAAACCAATGGGATCGATATGCTTGTGGCAGTTAATACAAACAGCCTTACTGGTGTGGGCTTTTAGAATATCGGCAAGATCAACGAGTCGTTTCCCATCCACTTTTTGGCTTTTACTGAGAGCTGGCACGTTTTCCGGCGCATGCATTTGCCGGCCCATAATCTTATCCAGCAACCAAACGCCACGGCGAACGGGGTTCGTTTTTTTCGGGGTTGAGGTGACCCGAAGGATGCCAACTGAAGTAATGATACCGCCCCGTTGATCATTCTTGATTTTGATAAGGCGCGGCGGCTCATAGAATTTTTCGCGGATGCCCTTGGGTCGTTGTCTTCGCCATTTGAAAATATCCTCATATCTTGGGGGTAATGTGGTGTTGGATCCACCGGCACGCACGCCGGTGTAATTACTCTGGTAGATCCAGTCAGAGTCGATGATTTCCAGAATACTTCGGTCTGACCGAATGAGTTCATCAAAGAAAAACAATACCTCATCATAAACCCCACGGTTCCAGTTTTGATTCCGGTAGAATACCCGGTTGGAAACAATTTCACTAAAGCCCAACCATTGGCCGGCAAAATCCTCAGCAAGCGAAAGTCGCTTGGGCGAATTGAGTAGTCGGTCAATTTGTGCTGATAAAACCGATTCTTTTGCGAGTTGTCCGCTCTCAGCCAGCGAGAAGAGTTCTTCATCAGGCATGCTCGTCCAAAGAAAATACGACAAACGACTGGCAAGTTCGTAAGCGCTGATATTATACGGGGTGTCTTGATCCTTGATGGTTTCCATCCGGTAAATGAATGCCGGCGATAGCAGCGCGGTTTTCATCGCGCGCAAAAGCGCAGGCACAGGAGCCTTGTTCTTTTGCTGTTTCTGGTAGGCGTTCCAGACTACCTGATTGTTTTCCTCGTTTCGGTAACCGCGCCATGCGCGCCGAGTAAAACGCTGCAATATTTTCTTGGCGGCAGTCTCAGATAGAGTCTTTGGCTCTTCATTAAATCCAAACACCTTGTTCCGGGCTTCGGGATCCAGTTCAAACTTGCGAAGTGCATATTCAAAAGCTTGGGCATATTCCAGAATCGGCGGCTTGGAGCCGGCCAAATGTGCGACATCGTTGTGGAAACCTGATTCGCCCGGTGCATCGGGTGGTAAAATTGTTTCGAGTGTGGAGGGGAGTAGAGCCGGAACCTCCGGACTGAAAACATAGGGCCGTTTCAGGGAGATGTATAAAAGATCTTCGAGGGTGTTAATGAGTTCATAGCGGCTTAAGCGTCTAAGCTGTGTTTGACCAATGTGTTCCTTGCCGTTTTTGAGCACATAGGTGAGTTCATACCATTTGGCTAGCTGCGTCTTTTCAGGAGCAGTCAAAGGCTTCTTTTTCTTTGGTGGCATCTCCCCGGTGCGGACCACTTGATCAACCTTTTCCCATAAGGCTGCGATCTTGGGTTCATTCAGGTTGTCTGCAGCCAATAGTTTTGTGAGATTAATGCCGCCTTTGCGTGTTTCAGCGTCATGGCAATCGAGGCAGCGTGAATCCAGAATTTTTGCCACTGGCTGAATATCTGCTGCAGCCGTGCTAAAGCAGAATCCTACTGCCAGCAGTATATGAGTGAAACCTCTCATGAATTGTCCGTTAAGAACGATCTGAATGGTAATGGGGAAAATTCTATTTTCCAATCATCAACTGTTGGTTGAAGTTAATTTTTCTCGAGTAGCTTGATCATGGCTTTACCCATGCTTTCGCCGATGAGGTAGTAAGTTTCGGCGTTGCTATTCCAGTGATAGCCCTGGCGTGAAGGGGATTCTTCTGCCGGGCGAAAGAAATCGCGTGTCTCCACACTGGCTATCGTTCCCTTGAATTCCCTCCGCTTAGCCACAGCATGTTGGGCGGCAATGATGCCCAGTCGACGGTCTACCTTTTGGTTGCGTCCGCCAAATCCGCTCACGCCTATTACAATCGGTAGGTTAGGTGTTTTCCATTCCTTTCGGATATCCTTGATGAGGTTGGCTAGGTTTTCCTCATAAGCATTCACGTTATCCATGTTGCCACCGTCATTCCAACCCTGATGCCAGCCAAAGCCCACCACTTCATAACCTTTGCCATCATAGGCCGGGTAGTATTTTTTCAGATCCTTCAAGGTTTGGGCTACACCACTCAACATTTCGCGGTAGTAGAAACCAACTTTTGCTTCCACATCCTTCATCGTGGCCTTGGGTTCACGCCGTTGCATGCCGCCTAACATCTTTTCCATCATGGCCTTGGGCGGCATGCCGGAACTGGGGGAACGAAAATCCACCATGATACTTTTACCTCCCCAACAGGTCTTAATTAATAGCACCGGTTCTTTAATGGCATTGCCAACAATCGTTCCAAAGCCCAGTTCTGGTCCAATCGTTGTATTGCGTGCCCCAAAGCCCGGGCGCAAACCATCCTGCCTCTCATCATATCGAATCCAAACATCCTTGCGCGTTATCCATTGCCCCTTCTTATCCTTTAGATGCGCAAACTTCGCTGCCGTCTTGGAATCTTTCATCAGATATTCCAAAGAGCCTTTGCCCTTCGTGTGGCTCTTGGGATTGATATTTATCTGACCAGCCCCCTGCATATTGGATTGACCAGCCAATATGAAGACCTTGAGTTTGGCCTGAGTGGGGAGCACCAGCAACAGGCTGAAAAGTGCGATAAGAGATTTGGATTTCACAAAGCCAGAGCTTATGGAACTGTCGTAAAGAGGCAAGCTACGGCTTTTTGATGAGGTTGAATTTGCCTGATTCAATAAGTTGCTTCTGAGACATTTCGCCCGGCCATAGAATAGTGGCTTCGATTTTCTTTGACGAATTGGTCCCCAAGCCAAAATGAAGAGTTAGGGAATTTTGATTGCCCTCACCAGTACTGCTATTGACGTGTCGCGTTAGGGTTTGTTCTCCTATTTTCAACCGGACTGTCGTGCCAATGGCTGCCCTATTCACCTTCCCCTTTCCTTGAAGCTGGATTGCCATCCAGTGATTCGAGTTGCCACGATTACGCCAAAGTCGCCCGCCGCTGGCTAGATCTAAGTCACCATCCTTGTCGAAGTCGCACCAGGAAGCTTGATAGGTTTGAGCAGTGCGAATGCCAGCTGGATTAGTGGTGTTTGAAAATTTCCAATTGCCGTTATTGCGATAAAGTACGCTGGTATTGCCTGCATAGACGGTGGTGAAAAAAAGGTCGAGGTTGCCGTCATTATCGTAATCAGCCAGGGCAGGGCTGGCATAGGATTCCTGCCAGTGTAGGCCTGCTCCGTTGCTTTTATCTTCAAAGGCAAATTTACCGGATGGCCCGCGGTTGCGGAGAAACTTGGGACGATCCTGATAGGCGGGTGGATGACTGAAATTGCCAACAAAGAGATCCAGGTACCCGTCATTATCTAAATCACCCCATGCTGAACCAATGGTGTGACCCCAGGCACCTAACCCGCCATCGCCGGCGGTGCCAGATGGGGTGGCCATTTCTGTGAACTTTCCCCCGCTGTCATTGCGCCAAAGGCGATTAGGGAAAAGGCGGTAGTTAGAAACGTATACGTCCACATTGCCATCAGCATCAAAGTCAGCAGCGCTAACTCCGCGTGCAGACATATTACTTACCTTGGGCAGTTCATGAGTTACAAAGTCCTTGCCCTCCACGTTGCGATAAAGTGCATCTGGATAAACCGCCTTCTGCCAGATTTCATAGCCCGCTACATATAAATCCAGATAGCCATCATTATCCATATCCACCCACGCTGCACCGCGACTGACTTTCATGGGGCGATTTGCTAGAGCCTTGGGAGTGACGTCTGCAAATTTTTTACCCGACTCATTGCGATATAATTTTCCGTTGGACCATGAATAAAAATCCAGCCATCCATCATTATTATAATCGCCCCATATGCCGTGTCCGGAAGGGCCTTCACCGGTAAATCGTGAAAACTTTTCACCACGTTCGTTGATCCACAGGCTGCTATCATGAAGGTCTTCCCAGCCGTCGTTGTTAAAGTCACCCCAGGCAACTTGACCTCCTCCGATGCCAAGGTTAAGTGGTTTAGTGGCATCTTCAAAAATAGGTTCTGCTCCAGATAAGGAAGCGATAACAACAGGTAGAGTTGCCAATATCAATTGAGTTTTAGTGAGCAGTGTCATGAGGGAAAGTATTTTTTAAAGAGTTACCGTGCCAAAGTTTCTTTTAGGTCGGCTACCGTAAAGGCCATGATGGCCATGGAGGCAACGCATAGGTTAAATTCAACTGGATTAAGTTTATCCATAGTATCTGCATCAGTATGGTGGAACCAAAAATATTTTTCTCGGGCTACTTCCAAATGCATGGCGGGTACGCCACCGGTGATTAATTTCAGGACATCGGCTCCGCGACAGCCCTTTTTGATTTCACCGGCTTGGATGGGCTTAAGTAGCCTTCCGACTGCCTGAATGGTTTCCATTCCTTTTCCGCTTCCCAAGAAGCCGTATCCGCTGGGCTTGAAAACGCCACTATCAGATTCTATGGCAAGCACGTGGTTTTTGAGATTATCGGCATGGCGGCGGGCATATTCCTTGGCGCCTCTTATGCCGTTTTCTTCATTAGTCCAGAGGACCACCCTTACAGTGCGCCGTGGTTTTAAACCCAGTTTAAGCATCAACCTCGCTGCCTCCCACGAGGCAACACAACCACCGCCATCATCCATTGCTCCCTGGCCGACATCCCATGAATCAATGTGTCCGCTAACAATGATAATTTGCTCGGGATGTTCCGTTCCGGGGATATCTGCAATTACGTTGCGTGAATACCCATCAGGCAGATTGTGAGCTTCCATCTTTAAATTAATTTTTAGCTTCTCACCTCGTGCCTGCATCCGAGCAAGCATTTCTGCATCCTCCAGAGATAAGGCTGCATGTGGAATTTTCTTTACCCCATCTTCATAGGCCATGTTGCCTGTGTGAGGGGACTGCATTGAGAAGGGGCCGACTGAACGAATCAGACTGGCGATTGCACCAACTTTCGAAGCTTCAATGGCCCCAAGCCGACGTACGATAACCGTCTCCCGGTACTCAGTGAAAGGTAGATTGAAGAGCACAATTTTACCCCTGGCCTGTGTGGCCTTCGTTTTGAGATCTTCAAAGCTTTTAACCACAAGTACTTCAGCGGTGATGCCTTCCTTGGGGGTTCCCACGCTGCCGCCCAATCCCATCATGGGGAGATTACGGTGTCGCGGTTCAATTAAAGTGGCTGATTCTTTCCCGCGTATCCAGCGCGGTACTTTAACTTTTTCGCCGTGTACATTTTTAAAGCCGTCTTTCTTCATCTCCTTCATGCACCAGTCGATGGCATTTTCCAGATTTGCTGAACCGGTAAAGCGAGGGCCAAAGGTGTCACAAAGCGTTTCAAGCCGTTTAAACCCAAAGGAGCTATTGGTGGCTGCATGAATTAACCGGTTGGCTGTAACGGTATATTTAGGAGGAAGCTCGGCGGCAAAAGCCGAGCAGACACAAAGGATAAAAGTGGGGAGAATTAATCGCTTCATTTGTAAATGGCAGTGTGCAGTTTTCCGTTTTTGTCGATGTAACCCCGGTTCATGGCCGGGGTGTTAAATTCCATAACGATGTTGCCCTTGGTATCAAGTCCAATGACTCCGCCTCGACCACCGGCTTTTTTGAGGGTTTGCTGAACGACAGCTTTGGCGGCTTGTTCAATAGTTTCATTGGCGTATTTCATGCGTGCAGAAACATCAAAGGCTACTGCGTGCCGGATAAAGAATTCGCCGTGACCGGTGCAGGAGATGGCACAGCTCGCATTATCAGCGTAGGTGCCTGCAGCAATAATGGGTGAATCTCCAATACGTCCATATTGTTTGCCGGTTAGACCTCCTGTGGAGGTGCCTGCTGCGATATTGCCTTTTGAATCGAGCGCGGCGCAACCGACGGTGCCCAAATATTCACGGGTCATTTCCAGCTGCGATTGTTCCTTGGTTTTTTGTTTGGCTTTCCATTGCTCCAGTTGTTTCCATCGGTGTTCGGTGTAGAAATATTTGCGGGGTACAATTTCCAGTCCCACTTTCTTGGCAAAGGTATCTGCTCCCTCACCAGCCAACATGACATGGGGGGTTTTCTTCATTACTGCATGTGCAGCGTGAATGGGGTTTTTAATGACCGTGACTCCGCCAACGGCTCCAGCCAGTAAAGTCTTTCCATCCATGATTGAGGCATCGAGTTCGTTTTCACCAGCACTAGTAAAAACTGCACCCTTACCCGCATTAAAGAGAATAGAATCTTCCATCACCACAATGGCTGCTTGTACCGCTTCCAAGGCACTGCCCTTCTTAATTAAAACCGCATGGCCCGCACGTAGGGCTTTGGTGAGTGTTTCGTGATATTGTTTTTCTTTGTCGGCTGGCATCTTGATGCCCTTTCCTCCGGCACCGGCGTGAATAACGATGGCAACAGGAGATGCAGCGGAAGTACTCATAGTTAGCGCGCCCGAAACCAGTAAAAGCAGGGCGGTTAAATTGTGTTTCATGGTCGGAACGAATTGTAGAGGATGATATTTGGAATGGAATCCAATTTATCGAAGCTTGTCGGCAAGTCGCTATCAGTTATTATCCCTAGAGGGCCGTCTTTAGAGTAATTCGGCATATTTATCCGTCAAATTGTTGTCATGCCGAACTCATCTCGAAAACTAGCTGCGATTGTTTTCACCGATATCGCTGGCTTTACTGAGTTGTCGGCAAGTGATGAGTTAAAATCCCTCAAACTTCTTGAGAACCAACGCCGGATTTTTCAGCCCATCGTTTCGGAATTTGGGGGGCAGTGGTTAAAGGAAATGGGGGATGGGCTCCTGCTTTCCTTTGAGAGTTCGCTCAACGCAGTGCGATGCGCGGTTGAACTGCAAATGGCTGCGCGAGCAGTGGAAGGTTTGGCCTTACGGATTGGGATTCATCAGGGAGATATTGTTTTACAAGGATCTGAGATTTTGGGTGATGGGGTTAACATCGCTTCTCGGATTGAGCCCTTGGCTCCTGTGGGTGGTGTGGCCTTATCAGAGAAAATTCATCAGGACATCAGTAGTCACCCAGAGCTTACCACTAAATTGCTGGGACGGCCTGACTTAAAGGGGTTGGCCCAGCAGTTGAATGTTTACTGTCTGACTTCGCACGGTTTACCTGAAGGGGAGGTGATTGAGGGTGGTCTCGGTGAGTCTTCAGGCGAAACGGTAGGTGTATCAAATTCACGTGCTTTCTGGGTATCGGCTGCGGGTGCACTGGGTTTTATAATCATCGGGGTGCTGGCTGTGAATCTTCTTACTCCTCCAGTCGAAGATCAAAAATCGGGTGACCAACAGTCTTCTGCAAATGGCTCTGGAGCCGGCAATTCCTCCTCTGGTGGTTCAATAGAACCTATTGGAGGCAACTCGATCGCCATCCTTCCTTTTCAAGCGCAAGGTGGTGAGAGCAGTGGTATTTGGGCTGATGGTGTGCCTGATGATATAAGGCGACATCTTTCGCGGGTTAAGGAATTGAAAGTCATTTCTCGTAGATCCTCTGAAGTTTTTCGCAATGATTTAAAGACTGCCAAGGAGATTGCCGAGCGGTTGGGTGCGCGCTGGTTGCTGGTCGGAACCGTGCAACTCAAGGCCGAGGAGAAATTATCCATCAGTGTGGAGTTGACTCAAGGTAATGAGATTAAATGGAGTGAAAAGTGGGATGAAGTTGGCTTTAAGGATCTGCTTCGGGTACAGGAGGATATTGCCCGGGAGATTGCACGTAAAATGGGTCAAACAGTTCCACCCATACAAATCGCTTCCGCCTACATTGATGAGTTAGAGCAGAGTCCGAGTGAATCCGTGACTGCCAATACCAACGCGCCCCGTACTTTATTGGCTGCTCGGGCAAAGATGCCTCCTCAAACTCCCACCGAAAATTTTAAAGCTTGGGTTGCCTATCTGGAAGGACGCAAGCAATGGATCAAACGTACCGATGAGGGGTTAAGGCGTGCTCGAGAGAAATTTACTCAGGCGATTGGGTTCGATGAAAATTTTGCACTGGCTCATTGTTACCTGGCTTACGTAGACATGATCATGGCTGTGTACAACGTAGAACGGCCTGAGGATGCCATGCCGCGCGCCAAACGTGCAGCCCGCCGTGCGCTGGAGTTGAATCCGTCCCTTGGCGAGGCTCATGCCGCGATGGGCTACATCCAGTTGCTTTACGACTGGGACTTTGCTGCTTCTCGTGAGTCTTTTGAGAAAGCCATTAAGTACAATCCAAACCATGCCTTTACTTACTGCTGGTATGGCCAATATTTTCAAGTTTTGAAGGATGATAAGAAGCGGCTTGAATTGACCCAAATGGCTATCGAACGAGAGCCGCTTAATCCGGTGATCATGGCCGTTCATGCCAAGTCCTTAAAAATAAACGGTGCGCCAGATGAGGCGCGTGCGCTTGTGGAGAGGGCGATAGAAACTCATTCGGATTGTGCACTACCGCTTAAACGAAGGGCACTTTGGTATTTTAAAGACGGGGAGTATGCAAAGGCCCTGCCGCTGTACCGAAGGGTTAAGGCACTGCATCCTGACCGCATTTGGGCGCAGGCCGGTGAGGCAATGTGTTTACTGAAACTAGGTGAGGACGAGGAGAAAGCCCGGGCTATATTAGATAATATTTTATCCAAAGCGAATTCAGGCGGGGCTGATCAGGAATTGATTCCTCCGGGGTTGATGATTTGGATTCATCGAAATCTGGGTGAACCTGAAAAAGCTTACCGCTGGGTGAAACATAGTGTGGAGCGTAAGTATCCGTTGGCGGCTTGGCTGCACTCCAATGATGATGACGATGAGGGAAGCTTGCCCGATCAGAGTCGCGTGAGAAAAATTCTTGAGCCGGTGGGTATGCAAGAATACAAGGCCGGCTTGGGCGAAAAGTAGGCGGGTTTTCTTTTAATGCCGGATATCCTCAAGCTGTTTTTTGCTTAAGGGAGGTTTCAATTGGTCGAGAACCTTGCGGTTTAATAGCGCCATATCCGCTTCAATCTTGGCCACCTCACTTGAAGCCTTGCGTACGGCTTTTTCGTCAGTTTTTTCAGTGAAAAGGGTCTGGGTCATTTTTCGGCGTGCGTTGGCTCTTTGTTTATTGAGTGCTTCAAACTGTTGTCGGTGTTTGCGCATTAGGCTTGAAAAGTTGCGACGTTGTTCAGCGCTCATCACGCGAATCCAAGGGGGCGGTGGGCGGCGGCTGGCATTGGTCGGTGGATTCTGCGGGTTGGGTTGGGGCTCAGGATCAATGCGCGTCATGAGTTCGCGTTCCTTGCGTAGGAAAGGGTGGCCGCGGCCGGCAATTTTGCGTGCGCCTAGAATTTGTTTTTCTACAAGCCCAGTGCCGCGTTTGATGCCACGGGCTTGCGGGCCGCTGGTCATGAGGTTGCTCTCGAGTGTGACATGCATGAGGGACATGGCATGGCCCAATTCATGGGCAAACACTCTGCCTTGCTGCGGCCGCTCGGTGGTGCCGTCGGGAAACTTGCCTGTGGGAGAATTGGAATACTTGGCATATTTCATTTGGGGCAGGAGCACAAAGCCACGGTCAGGAAAGTAACGACCACCAAAACCCAGTGGCATAGTGTGCAGGAAAACGACGTGGAAGACTGGTTTCTTGAGCTTAGGTATGGCGCGATCGAGCTGGCGGTTGCTTTGGGTTTGGAAAGCGATCTTTTCCAGACCGAAAAGACCGGCATAGGCCTTGGCGGCCTTTTCATCGGCCTGCAATATATTCTCCTCCTTAACAAAGAACTCTATGTCTGCTGGCTTCCAGATTTCGTTTGCTTCCTTCAGGAGTTTTTTGATGTCCACCTTATCCTTAGGCGCATTAATTTCCGGCACTGTCGATTTGAGGTAATGGATATAAAGAGGAACACGAATTAGTTCTGCAGCCTGCAGGGCAGGGGCGACAAAGCTAAAAAGGAAGAGGGCGGCGAATAGCTTGGTTTTCATTTTAACTTCGCGAGTTTTTTACGAATCATTGATGATTGTTTGTCCGTTAGCACCTGCCAGCAGGCTAAGCCGTTGCCAACCAAATCCCACTCGTCAAATTCCCAAACTACTTTTTTGTCTTTGGTGATTTCAAAGATTTGCGGGTTCTTATCTCCCGCATGGCAATTGCCAATAATGCGGTTGCCGTCCTTCAATTCCTGTAGGCAAGTCATCCAGCCTAATCCAATCTCTGTTCCCGGAACCTGCCCTTTAATTTCCCAAACTACTTTTTTATCCGGAGAAACTTCCACTACACTTTTGCCGCTACCAGAGGCAATGAGTGTATTACCATTCTTTAGCCGGATAGCTCCGTAGACACGGGTCTTGATCAGGTAATCCCAAACTACTTTTCCATTGCGATCATATTCAGTCACAACTCCGGGTTGTTCAGAACAAACAAGCAAAGTTCCCGAAGGGGTATGGCGTGCCCAACGGGTGCTGGTTGTGCCGCCGGGCTTTAAAGGAAACTGGTGAATGAGTTTCCCTTTTTTATTCACCTCAATCACTCGGCCCACCTTGCTCTCAACAATCATGGTGTTGCCGTTTTCCAAACGTGCGAAGGCGTGCACATCCACCCGCTTGCCTTTGTTGCCGTTCATGTTGGCAGAGTCGTAGGTCCACACTACTTTCTTATCGAGAGTGATTTCCTTCAGTGTTGTCCAGGTATCATGAAAGAGAATGTTACCATTTGGCAGCAGGTGCACGTCGTGATGGCCGGTATGACCTCGCTGCGGTCCGGCTGTTTTATGCGACCAAAGGACCTCGCCACTGGCGTCAGTTATGGCGAGGATGTTCTTGCCATAGGACGCCCCCACCAGCACGAGCCGTTCGGCATTGGATGTGAAACAGATCAGGCAAAGTGATAGAATGGTGAAAATCCGCATAAATTCGAACCTAGACGAGTTCACGCTTTACGTCCAGTTATCATGAAAAAGCAGGGTTTTAGCTTAACATTGAGATAATAGATGGTCGATATTTGACTGGAAAGATGGTCAAAGGTTGCCGGCTTGTCAGGCATGATATTTGCTGTTTTTGGGGCGGACTGTTAAGTTGACACAACAAATGGCCGATATATTTACCTGAGTAGATATGAGTATCCACCCATATCACTACAAAATAAAAATATTATTGTAATAGACAGTTTGTTAGAAACCGTCTATTTTTCCAGACGGTTTTCTTTGGAGATGAAAACGAGATTTATAGCAAAGCGCGTATCTATCGGTTTGGTAGTTGTCTTTTTGGTATTTGCCTGGGTGTTGCTGCCGCGAGGAGGAACCCAAAGCGAACCTATAAAGAACGTTGAAGCAAATGGTGTAACTACTGGTTTGAACGTAAAGCAGGAGGAGAGGATCACTTTCGAAAATCCAGCTGAATCGAGTGTGGTCCAGATAGATCCCCCTTCGGCGGTGACCGAAATTTTGCCTCCGGTTTCTGGTGTTGATCCGGACGCGCGAAAAAAGAAGACCGGCAGAGTAAAGGTTACTCAAGATACTCTGGACCGCATTACCGGAGGAGAGGAGTCGCTGGTTGCGGTTCCGCTTTTTGATGGTGAAGTGGTTCAGGTTCAACTTGAGGAGCGCCAGCCTTTGGGTTTAGCAGGCACGTTGGTTTACGGTAAGGTTCGGGGGGAGCCTAATAGTCGGGTACGTTTTTCGATCGTCAAGCACGCGATGGTTGCGTGTTTGGCTCTGGAAGATGGCCGGGAGTTCAGGATAGGGTCTCTGCCGCAAGGCAAGTATGAATACCAGTTGGCTGAGGTTGACACAGTGTTGCAATTGCGCCATCAGAAATTTCCGGGAATACCGGGTCCTGCCCATGTAAGATATTTTGATGGAGAGAAAGTGACTGCTTTGCCAACTTACGTTGTCGGTGTTCCCAAAAATCAAATGCCATTGCGTAAGATGTTGGGAGAGGAAGTCTGCGATCGGGAAATGAAGGTGGTTGCCATAGAGTTTGGTCAGGATGGGTTATCTAATCGTGTTAAATTGCGCCGACCGTATGGAGAAGCTGATAGCCCCGATAGGGATAAAACTCAGGCCTCCGAGAAAACACCTTCTGGGTTAATGGCATCGTCGTCACAGCAGGCACAAGCGCAACCAGCAGGGTTAGCAGGGGGGGGTACATGGGTTATCAATAAGTACGGTCAATGGCAGCAAAGGCCTGCCTATGGTGGTACTCCAGGAGGGTCAGGTAGCGTGAGTGCGGGATTCTGGTATACGCCTAAGGTTGAAACACTCTTTGGTGATCCATCCAAGGTTGCGGCTGAAGCCGGTATACGAATTGCTGCGGCCAATCTGGCAAATAAGGATAGTGGCTTGTCGTTTTCTTTTGGTATGGCTGGTGATGTATATAAAATTGCGAGGGAATTTGACGGCACCCAAATCAATGCGTCTCTTGACTATATTAGTCCGTCGGTAAACAAGGCCAATGCTGCGACCCACAATGCGCAACGTGATGCGACCAAGGCGGATATAGTCACCCTCATGATAGATGGAACCAAGTCAAACGGTATATCAGGATTGGCTTGGAAGTTAACCAGTTTAAAAGGAAGAGATACACAGGCTTTCAACTCGATTGTTCATAAACAAGTTCCTGCCAGTGTTTCTTGGGAGGCAAAAACATGGGCGCACGAAGTAGGCCATAATATGGGCTTAGGCCATGATAAAGCTGAAGGTACTAAGGGAATCTTAGCCAATTCGTGGGGCAACCATTTCATGGCAGGAGGTAAAGGATACCATTCAATCATGGCGTATCCGAAGGCCCCCTTTTCAAACACCGCATTAGTTTGGGCTGGGCCCAATGTTACCTACAAGGGTGCAAAGTCGGGCTCTGCCGCTGCTGATGCTGTTGGGACCCTTAGGCAAACCTCTCGTACGATAGGCAAATATAGGTGAGTTTTTTCCTAGGTTTGTCTCTATCAAACTTGGTGTGCCTCTTTCTTATATCTTTGTAACTTCGGTAAGAAGTTGAACGTCATCTTAATAGGGCCTTAAAACGATGTCTTGCCGATCGATTTAGACAACTTTTAACGTTTTTTGGGTAAATTTATAGGTTTTTATTAAATTAGGGAGATAACTGAGACCCAAGTGGCACGGTAAATGATGTGA